>CASEST010000049.1 GCA_949290725.1 uncultured bacterium | reverse complement strand
GCCAGTCAAATTTAGAAAAAATTTCAGGTATTTACCTATGGTGCTGGTTTAAGAAAATATGTGCAACTTTTTGGGGTAGGATTATCTATAAATCGAACACGATCTTAATCGTGTTTTTTTATTTTAAAGATAAGTCGTCTTCAAAGAAATAACATAATCAAATGAAATTAGATATAAGAATTTATATATAAAAAGAGCGGTATTTAACCGCTCTTTTAAATATTTAACTTGGCGCCCACGAGAGGATTTGAACCTCCGACTTTCACCTTAGGAGGGTGCTACTCTATCCGGACTGAGTTACGTGGGCATGATTGATTTTGCTTATAAAGCAAAATCAAATAACGATAATTCATCATTTTCTTTAAGGTTATTTAAAAAACCTAATTCTTTTAATTGCTTAATACTCGTTTTAGATAATTTACTACGTTTTTCAAAATCAGCAATTGAATCAAATAATCTTTCTTTTCTAGTTAACTCAACTGATTCACCAGCTGCTTCACCAATTCCATCTAAGACTTTAAATGGAGGTAATAAAGCATTATTATCTTTATCGATTAAAAATTCATTAGCCATCGACTTATTTACATCGATATTTAAGAATTTAAATCCTCTTTCAGCGAATTCTAAGGCAAGATATAAAGTATCTAAAATATTTTCCTCTTTATTCGATAAGGCTTCACCAGGAATACGAGAAGATTTTCTTTTTTCTAATTCTTCAATTCGAGCATGAATTGCATCAATACCTTTAACCATCGTTTCAATTTCATAAGCGTCACATCTTAAAGTAAAATATGTCGCATAATATTCTAAAGGATAATAAATTTTAAAATAAGAAACTCTTATTGCCATCATAACATATGCACAAGCATGGCCTTTAGGGAATAAATACTTAATTTTCTTACAAGAATCAATATAAAAATCAGGCACACCATGTTCTTGCATATCTTTA
This sequence comes from uncultured bacterium, assembly GCA_949290725.1. Classification (GTDB taxonomy): domain Bacteria; phylum Bacillota_I; class Bacilli_A; order RFN20; family CAG-826; genus Onthovivens. The sequence continues at coordinate 9,887 of CASEST010000049.1, read as the reverse complement.
ATTTGTTCATCGTTCAAATTACGATCTGGCTTTCTAACAGTTTCCATAATATTAAAAGCATGTGAACTTTCTAAGCCCATTGAAATTAAATAAGTCATAATATCATCACGACATCCAATAACTCCATTTAATGTAGTTGTCCCGTTTTTAATCAATTCTTGTGCGTTATCAGTCCAAACGTTAGTTCCATGTGATAACCCAGAAATAATTAATAAATCTTTAAACGATTTTGGCTTAGCCTCTCTAACTAATTGTCTAACGAAATTCGTTCCAAATTCAGGAATACCTAAAATACCAACATCCTGCTTAATATATTTATGTTTTAAATTCAATGCATCATTATTTAAAAATAACGATAGGACTTTTTTATCATTCATTGGAATAGATTTAATATCAACCTGAGATAAATCAGACATCATTTTTAAAGCTTGAGGGTCAACATGCCCTAACATATCTAATTTTAAAATTGTGTCATGAATAGCATTGAAGTCAAAGTGTGTAGTTTGCCAAGCAGCTTCAACTTTATTTGCCGGATATTGAACCGGAGTAAAATCATAGATGTCCTTATCTCGTGGGACAACAATAATACCACCTGGATGTTGTCCAGTAGTTCTTTTTACTTCAGTACATCCATAAGCCAAGGTTGAAACATAGGCTCTTCTTACTTTGTTTGGATCAGCTCCGATAGTTTCAAAATATTTTCTTACGTATCCATAAGCTGTTTTAAATTGGGCTGCTGAAATAGTTCCTGCCTTAAATACTTTATCCTCACCAAGTAAATCTTTTGTAAATAAATGAGCAGTCGATTGGAAATCTGCAGGGAAATTTAAATCAATATCTGGAACCTTATCAGCATGGAAGCCTAAAAATGTTTCAAAAGGAATATTTTGGCCATCTCGTATCATTAAAGTACCACATTCGGGACACTTTTTATCTGGTAAATCATAGCCACTTGTAATTCCATCCTTCATATCATGAAATTCAACATGCTTGCAATGTGGACAACGATAATGAGGAGGCAATGCATTAACTTCAGTAATTGAAGCGCAATAGGCAGCAAATGATGAGCCAACAGAACCACGGCTACCAACGATATAACCTCTTTCATTAGTTTTTCTAACTAGTTCATGAGCAATATAATACGTGACAGAATAACCATGGTCAATAATACCGCTAAGCTCAGCTTTTAAACGATTTGCCACTAAATCAGGAAGTGGATTACCATATTCTTTATAAGCCTTTTCATAACACAAATCAGTTAACATATTTTCACAATTATCAATTTTTGGAGTGAATAATTGATCACTAATAGGAAGAATTACATCACACATGTCAGCAATTTTATTCGTGTTAGTAATAACATACTCTTCAATTTTATCTTTATCATTTAGCCATGAAAACTCTTCGATCATTTCATCTGTTGAACGAAAATATTGGTCGGGATTTTCAATTTGATAAGGTAAATCTCTTCTTGCTTTAGTATTTAAAGGATGTAAACCGCCACCTACTGCTTGGTTAAAAATATAAACATCACGATAGATTTTATCTTCCATATTTAAATAATGGCAATCACTTGTAGCAACAATTAGTTTATTAAATTGCTCAGCTCGAGCGATAATAATTTTTAAATATTTTTTTAAGGTCTCTTCACTATCAATCTGTTTTGTATTTACCAAAAACATATAATTTGTTAATGGTTGAATTTCGATATAATCATAAAATTGAATAGCTCGATTTAAATCTTCATCATTTCGATTGGTTGTGCTATAAAAAACATCGCCATTAAAACAAGCGGAGCCAAGCAATAAATTTTCACGATATTTTGTTAATAAAGAAACAGGAACTAAAGGAACCGAACCGATATATTTACATAAACTATCAGAAATAATTCGATATAAATCTTTTAAACCAGTTCTATTTTTACATAAAACGGTAACATGATTTCCTCTTAAATTTTTATAAATTCCTTCTGGATAAGGTAAAGAAACCAAATCCATCATCGAACAATTAGCGATTTTTTCATCTAAAATCGCCTTCATTATATTCCAGCAATCGCTTAAAACTTGAGCGTCATAATCGGCTCTATGAGCGCTATCCTCATCATATTTAATATCTAAACGATGGCATAAGTTTCCTAAACTATGACCTCTATTTTCTGGGAAAATAAATCTGGAAAGAGGCAAAGTATCAATAACAGGATTTTCAAATTTTTTATTATAAACTCTTAAATAAGCCTCATTAAACATCTCATAGTCAAATTCAGCATTATGTGAAACTAAGACTGCATCACCAATGAAATTTAAAATACCTTGGAAAGCTTCTTTCATCGTTGGGCAATTCTTCACCATTTCATTACTGATTTTTGTTTTTTCGACAATATATTGAGGTATTTCTCTTTCAGGGTTTATTAAAACATCATAACGGTCAATTACCATTCCGCCTTGAACTTTAACAGCGCCAAACTCAGTAATTCGGTCAAAACGAATTGAAAGACCTGTTGTTTCCAAATCGAAAACGACATAGGTTGCATCCTTTAATTTAATGTCTAATGGATTAATTGCCGCACATAATGAATCTGGAATAACATATAATTCAGAACCATAAAGCATTTTTATACCATATTTTTTTGCAGCCTTTTGAGCTTCTGGAAAAGCTTGAACGACTCCATGATCGGTTACAGCAATCGCTTTCATCCCCATATGGGAAGCAAGTTCACAATATTTACTAATTGGGGTTATCCCATCCATTTCGGACATATTAGTATGTAAGTGAAGTTCAACTCTTTTGACTAATGAATGATCATCTCTTAAAGGATTGTCTTTTAAAAGTTGAAAATTATGTCCTATAACAAAAAATTCTTTATTAGTCGAGGTTACTCCCACCTTTCCTTCAACTTCAATCTGGGAACCAACTTTTATCTTTTCCAATTCTTCTTTTGTTAGATTCTTTTCGTTAGAATAAAAATTAACATAGGTAGCTCCCTTTAAATCTCCAAGCAAAACTTTTAACATTGAGCCACCTTTTCGTGTTTCTCTTAATTCTGCTTCAAAAACTTTTCCTTTAAATTTAACCGCACCAGAATTTTCATTCATCTCGCAAAGTTCGCATTCTTTATAAATTGAGCTTCTTCGATGCATTTCTTTTGTAGTTTTTTTATCATTATAAAAAGTTATTTCTTTTTTAGTTTCTTCTAATATTAAATTTTCGCTTTCTTGAACTTGAGCTTTAAATTGCTCCTCATTTTCAATCATCATTTGTTCTTCTTTTTTAATATCAGCATTTATATTTTCTAAATTTTCTTTAACTACTGCTTCAATCTTGAACTGATAATTAATAAGTTTAAAAAACGCTTCTAAATCATTTTTAATAAAAGCGAAAGCATTTAAATCTTCATTATTTGAAAAGAATAATTTTAAAACACTATTTAAATGAACATTAAAATCAATCGAATCAAAAGTTTTATTGATAATAAAATCAGAAATAAATTTCTTAAAATAAGAGTCATTAAAGTTTAATGTATTATAAACAAAAACTAATTCATATTGATAATTTGTAATGTTATTTAAATGATTTAAAAAATCACTTAATAAATTAAAATCCCGAGGTTTCTCTTTATAGATAGTGTAGGTATAAAAAGGAGTTTCAAGATCATAATTGCTTTTTTGAATATGCAAAAACTTTAAATCATCATAAAGTTTTAATTCTTCATCTTTATAATTAATCGACTTTAAAAAACGCTCAAATCTTAAATCCCTCATATCCTATAAACCAAAACACTATGAGTATGATTATATACTTAAAAAAGTTAAATTAAAATAAACCAATTATATCTTTTATAACAACAACAAACATCAATCCAAAAAGCAAGATCATTCCTACGTAAGACATAATATTTTTAACTTTTTGAGGAATCTTCCAAGCATCCTTATAAGGATCATCATCGATTTCTTCCTCTTTATCGCCAATAGTTAAATTAGCTTCTTTATTAATTGTTATATTATCATCAACTAATTTAGCATCAATCACATCTTTTTTATCATTATTATTTTCAATTTTAGAAACCTCTTTCTTCTTGCTAGATTTTTTCTTTAAAGTATAAACGCCATTAACAGCACCTTCAATTATTTCAACAAGAATTTGCCAACCATCTAATCCAGGGAAAGGTAAAAGATTAAATAGCGCCAAGTTAACTGAAATAATTCCCCATGTTTCTAAATACATAAAGAAAGGATTATTAGCTAAAATATCAGTGGTTTGTGTAAATATAGCGATCGGGCCACCAACTCCACTCCAAGCTGAGGCATCATAAAATAAGGAAGCTAAAGCGTCAGCGATAGCGGTTGTTGATTCAACCCATCTTTCTCCTGCATAAGCAAATCCATTCCAGCCAAGCCATTCGAAATTAGCATAGCTACCTAAACCAATTGGATTAAATGTTTCCTCATTAAAATCTAAAGATAACGAGGTTAGCAAAACTTGAGCTTCGTTATTTTCATCATTATAAGAAAGAGGAAGAGTTAAGCTAACTTTATCTCCTAAATTTAGATCAGCTCTTACAATCTCTAAAGAAGAATTGATTAATGGTATGTTAAGATTAGCATCTATAGGCAATGCGACAAATTCATTATTTGCATTTAAGATTTGGATATTAGAAATTTCATCAGGAATGTTTGAAGTTGAAAAACCATCAACTAAAGTAAAATGTGTTCCAAGTTCGGTATTATTATATCCAAAATTAGAATTATCAATTTCCATTATAAAAGCATAATCGCTATTTCCATTATAATTAATATCATAAGCGCTTATTAAATTAGAGATAAGCACTTCTCTTGTCTCTTCATTTCCGCTTAAATTAGTATAGGTATAATCGTATTTAACTGTATTAATTCCAATAACTGATTGATTAATTACATTATCAATAGTTTCTAAAGAAAAGTTTTCATTTGTTTGAGGATCTTTAAAATGTTCGTTAAATAAAGCAACATCATTTACGCTAAGAACGTTATAATAAAAATCATGAGTTAAATGTGGCGATGAAAAAGCTGAAATTAAAAAGATAATATAGGCCAAAATAAAGTTCATCAAAACTCCAGCCGCCATAATAATTATTCTTTTCCATCTTTTAATTTCTTCAAGCGAACGTGATTTAGGTATTTTTACACCTTCAGGTAAATCGCCTCCTTCGCCATACATGGAAACATATCCCCCTAAAGGAATAATTCCAATATTAAAAGTTGTCTCACCTTTTTTTCTTTTTAACTTAACAATTTTAGGCCCAAAACCAATTGAATATTCACTACAATAAACATTAAAGGATTTAGCAGCGATTAAATGACCTAATTCATGAATCGAAACTAAAACCCCTAAGGCGATACAAAAAAGTAATAATGAAAGTATAAATTGTAAAATGTCCATCTTTAAATTCCTTTATTTATTTCTTTAAAAATTAAATTTCGTGTCTTTTCTTTAACTTCTTCATTTAAATAAAGAAGGTTATCTTCCTTTAATTCTTCATGAAGATTAAAGGTCTTCAATATTTTATCAATATAGCGAACAATATCAAGATATTTGATATTGCCATTTAAAAATTCTTCAACCAAAACTTCATTGGCAGCATTTAAAACTAACCCATAAATTCCTCTAGTTTTAATCGCTTTATAACCGAATTTTAAAGCTTTAAATCGCTTATTATCAACATCAAAAAAATTATAGTTATTAAAAGTATTTATCTCGGTATCTTTAAATTCTTTATCTTTTGTTTTAAAAAAAGATAGGCAATCATTAATTTGAATCTTCATATCTGGCTTTCCAACAGATAATTTATATGTGCCATCTTTTAATAAAATTAAAGAATGAACATACGAATCACGATTAATTAAAACTTTTATTTTTTTATAAGAAACATTAAATAGATAATAAGCTTCAATAATTTCAAAAGCTTTATTCATCAATGTAGAAGAATCGATACTTATTTTTTTACCCATTTTATATGTTGGATGATTAAGTGCTTGATCTATATTAACCTTTTTCATTTCTTTTAAACTATAGTTGAAAAAAGGTCCTCCTGAACAAGTAATAATGATCTCTTTAAGATCTCTCTTTTTAACATTTTTTAAACATTTAGTAATTGCGGCATGTTCACTATCAATTGGATATAGCAATTTTTTTCTCTTTTCTTTTAAGATTTTTTTAATTAATTCTCCAGCAACTACTAATGATTCTTTATTAGCTAAAAATAATACTTTATTTAATTTTAAAGTTTTTAAGGAAGGAATGACTCCACTAAAACCAACCAGGGCATTTAAAACGATTTCAACATCATCTTTTTCAATTAAATTAAGCAAACCTTCATTACCATAATAAAAAAGAAAATCAGGAAATTCATCTTTAATCTTTAAATAATCAGCATAATTTTTAACAACAATATATTTTAAAGTTTTTTTAAATTGAGGAATAATAACCTCTTTTAAAAAGCTAATGTTATTTCCAACACTTACACCAACCAAGCAATAATCTTTTCTATTTTTTAATAATTCAAGGGTTTGAGAACCTATACTTCCACTCGCCCCTAGAACGATAATTTTTTTCTTTTTCATTTTAAATTAAGAAACGATCGAAACCCCATTTATCATAATTAAAATAATTAATGAAGCGGTAATTGAACCGATTAAAATCGAATCAAAACGATCTAATAAGCCACCATGGCTCTTTAAAATAGTACCAAAATCCTTAATTTTATAGCCTCTTTTTAAAGAGGAGAACAATAAATCTCCAAAAGTACCAGCCAAAGGAAGGGCAATTGCTAATATTAAAATATTGTACCAATGCTCAAAATCTAAAACCCCTTTTAAAAGAGGAAAACCAAAATAAGAAAATAAAATTCCAAAAAGGAATGAAGCAATAAATCCGGTAAAAATTCCTCCAAAAAAGCCTTCCCAAGTTTTTTTAGGTGAAATACGAGGGGCAAATTTATGTTTACCAAATAAAATTCCAATTAAATAAGCTCCAACATCGTTCAAACATGTACCTAGCAATACGAAAACAATTAATAAAGATGATTGCCCATATTTAAATGATGGATCGTTTAAAAAATTAGTATCAGCATTTAAAAAAGGAAGGAAACGTAGATAAATTAAGCACTGTAATCCTAACGATATGACAAACATCATGACAATAAAATAGAATGCATCATGTATTGTAAAGTTTGGATCAATCAAAACTTCTAAAAAGAAAAAAACTGTCGATATACAAAAGGCAGTTAAAGAAAGTTGTGGTGCTTTAAAAGCGGTTAAAATATTAAAAGTAAAACCATCATCTGTTCCATTGATTTCTAAATAATGATTATATTCAATAATTATATCTTTTAAAAATATATAAAAAGTTAAAGCAATAACCATGAAATAAGCGAAAAAGAAGACCACATTCTTAAATTTTCTTTCAATTGATTGTGGAGCTTTGCAGATTTCATGAGTCATGATAATCGCCATTAGCAAAATTAAAGTGAGCCAAAAATATTCGCCTAATATCAAACAAGGTATAACTACTGCTACTAAGCAAGCAGCAATAATTATACGCGACATTAGATTTGTTTTAGCTTCTTTATTTAATTCGTTAATGTGATGTTCACGAGTTTGAAGATTTTTATTGCTATTTTCTTCCATTTAAAATTAAACCTTCATTATCTCGTCGTTCTTTTCTTTTAAGATTTTATCGATTCTAGTAATAAATTCATCAGTTATTTTTTGAATTTCACCTTCTTCTTTTTTTCTAGTATCTTCAGTATAAGTTTCGTCTTTTTTAATTTTGTCCATCATATCTCTTCTGACATTACGAATCGCGACTTTACTTTCTTCAGAATAATTTTTAGCTTTTTTAGTTAATTCTTTACGACGATCCTCGGTTAAAGGAGGCATAACAAGACGAATTTGTTTAGCATCAACAACTGGATTAATTCCAATATCACTACTATTAATAGCAGCAACAATTGATTTAATATCGCCAGCATCATAAGGAATAATTAAAAGTTGACGTGGTTCTGGGACTTTAATTGCAGCAATTTGCGAAACTGGAGTTTTTTCTCCATAGTAATCAACGCTTAAATTATTAAGCAAACTAGCATTAGCACGTCCTGTTCTTAATGTGTTTAAACCTTCTTCAAGTGAAGAGACACATTTTTCCATTTTTTCTCTGCATTCATTTAAAATATCGGCCATATTTTACTCCTTTTTTATAGTAGTTCCTATATTTTCATCTCCGGATATAACTTTCATAAAATTTGAAAAGTCATCCATTGAAAATACTCTTGTTATAATATCGCTATCTTTTAATAGCCCCAAAGCTTGGTAATCCATGACTTTTAAATTTTTATTTAGCGCTTCTTGATAAGTTATTTCTTTAATAAATTTTGCATCTTGATAGACATTTGGGTCTTTATCATAAACTCCGTCGACGCCATTTTTTCCAGCCAAGATAATTTTTGCATCCATTTCAATAGCCCTTAATGCTGCACAAGTATCAGTGGTATGTCGAACTTTACCAACTCCAGCACCAAATAGAATTACATAGCCTTCGTCATAATATTTTCTAGCTATTTCTTTATTATATTTAGGAGCGACATCTTCGACTTCTAAGGCGCTAAATAATTTATTCTTAATATTATTTTCTGATAAAAGAGCTGAGATAGCTTTAAGATTGATAATAGTCCCAACCATTCCTAAGTAATCACCAACTTCATAAGGAAGACCATTTTCTTCAGCAATTCGCCCACGGAAAATATTTCCAGCTCCGCAAACAACCCCAACTTTAACACCATTTTCAACAAATTCTTTAATTAAAGAGATAATTTTAGCTAATTTTTCCTTATCAAAAATTGTATGAGTTGAGGAAGAAGCTAAGGCTTCGCCAGATAGTTTTAATATAACTCTTAAATCATGATTGTTATTTTTCATCCAATTAATTATACCAAAGAAGAGAATATTTTAATAATAAAAAGTTGGGAAAATACCCCAACTTTTCAACTTCTTATCTTTAAAATAATTACTTAGCTTGAGCCATAACTTCTTCAGCGAAATTATCAACTCTCTTTTCTAAACCTTCACCAACTTGGAATCTAACAAATTTAACAACACTATTGCCAGTTTCTTTTAAGACTTGGCCAACAGTCTTGCTTGGATCCATAATGAATTCTTGATCAGCCAATGTAACTTCTGAGAAAACTTTATGAACTTTTCCAGCAACAATATTCTTTAAAGCTGCTTCTGGTTTGTTCTTTAACTTCTCATCATTTTTACAAGCTTCAATTTGAACTTCAGTTTCTTTAGCTTTTGCATCTTCAGGAATATCATTTTCGGTAATATACTTTGGATTATTTGCAGCAATAGTAAGATAAATACCTTTAGTAACCTCAGGAGTTGCTTCTTTTTCTAAAACAACAACAACTGCAATTTTTCCACCCATATGGATGTAGCTTGCTAAACCTTGTCCTTCTTCAGCTTTAATTCTTTCAAATCTTCTTAAAGATAATTTTTCGCCTAATTTAACTGTAGCATCAGTAAATAATGAGGAACATTTTTCATTAGCTTCTTCTAAAGTTTGAACGTTTTCTTCTAAAATAACATCATTAACTTTTAAAACTAATTCTTTGAAAGGATCAGAATTAGCAACGAAGTCAGTTTCGCAGTTAACTTCACTAACAACTGCTGTTTTACATTTATCGCAAATAGTAACTAATGCTAAACCTTCAGCAGCAATACGATCTGCTTTTTTAGCTTGTTTAGCAATGCCTTTTTCTCTTAACCAATCGCAAGCTCTATCAACGTCATCGTTACAAGCAGTTAATGCATTTTTACAATCAAGCATACCAGCACCAGTTGCTTCTCTTAATTCTT
>CASEST010000048.1 GCA_949290725.1 uncultured bacterium | reverse complement strand
GAATTGAACAGACAATCTTTTGATTATTTTCTCCATCTTCTTCCATCATTAAGTTTTTAGCACGACGAGTATTTAAATCGCTAATAACATCACCAATATATTGATTATCACAATGAATTGTAACGCGCATAATTGGTTCAAGAATGATAGGTTTACAATGTAAATAAGCTTCTTTAAAAGCAAGAATTGCTGCCATTTTAAAAGCCATTTCGTTACTATCAACTGGATGATATTTACCATCTTTTAAAGTAGCTTTAACCCCAATAACTGGGAATCCTGCTAATAAACCGGATTGAACAGCTTCAAAGAATCCTTTTTCAACTGCTGGGAAATATTGTTTAGGTACAGAACCACCAAAAACGGTTTCAGTAAAGCAATTTTCTTCGGCTGGTTCAAAAGACATTACGACAACACCATAAAAACCACTTCCACCACTTTGTTTAATATATTTTCCAGTAGCTTCAGCGCTTCCTTTAATCGATTCACGGTAAACAACTTTAGGATTGGCGGTTTGACAATCAATCTTATAAATGTTTTTAATCTTATCTAAGATATAAGATAGATGATGATTACCTAATCCACCGATTAATAATTGCTTAGTTTCTTGATTTCTTTTAACTTCGATCGTTGGATCTTCTAACGATAATTTAGTTAAAACGCCACTAATCTTATCTTCATCTTTTTTAGAAGATAATTCGATTGCTCTAAAATAGACTGCGGTAGGATATTTTGGAGCAGCATAATAAACAACATTTTTAGGATCACATAAAGTGTAGCCAGTTTTAATATCATCTAATTTATTAACAGCGACAATATCTCCAGCTCCAGCTTCAGTAATTGGAATTTGTTTTTTACCTTCTAAATAAAACATTGAGGTAATTTTTTCACTATGTCCGGTTTGATGACAATAAACTTCATCACCAACTTTTAAACTACCACTATTAATCTTTAAAATATTAATAATTCCATTATATAAATCAGAAATAGTTTTGAAGCAATAAGCACTAAATGGAGCATCTAAACTTGTTTTTACTTCAACTAATTCATTATTATCATTGTAAGCTTCAAATGGATTTAAATCTGCAGGTGAAGGCATATAATCAACCAACATATTTAATGTCGAGTGACAACCGATATTTTTAGTTGCACAGCCAACTAATAAAGGTTCTATTTCACCATTTAAAACACCTTTTCTAAGTCCATCTTTAATCTCTTCACGAGTTAAAGTTTCTCCAGCAAAGAACTTATCTAATAATTCTTCACTTGTTGTTGCAACAGCCTCAAGAACTTTATTGTAATATTCTAAGACAACTGCTTTTTTATCTTCATAAATCTCAGCATCGACACACTCTACACCATTAAAGATACGAGCTTTTAAATCGACACAATGAGCATAGCCATCAAATTGATCAGCATGACCGAGAGGATAAGAGAAAGGAGCAACTTGTTTGCCTAATTTTTCATGAATATCGGCTAATAAACTATCAAAATCAATATTCTCTTTATCCATTTTATTAACGAATATTAAAGTTGGAATTTTCTTTCGCTTTAACATTCTAAAATGTTTTATAGTACCTTGTTGGACGCCACTAGTAGCATCGATAACAAGAATAGCAGCTTTAACGAAATTGGTGACACCGATTATTTCGCCAACAAAATCGTCATTTCCAGGTAAATCGATTAAATTAATGCGATAACCTTGATATTCAACAGGAACAATTGAAGCTTGGATAGAAGATAATCTATCTTGCTCTTCTTTTAAATAATCACTGATAGTCGTTCCTTTTTCTACGCTGCCTTTCGTAGGACTACCAGTGGCAGTTTGATATAAGGATTCAACAAGTGTCGTTTTACCTGAGCTTTGGTGCCCTAAAACGACAACATTCCTTATTTTGTCGGGTGTGAAACTCATTATTCTTCCTCCTAATTATTTGAAGATTTTTAAAAATTTCTATTTAGATTTTATCATAGAATTTATAAAAAGATATATTTAAATTAATCTAGGAAATATTTTTTTATAAATGCCATTTTATATATAAAAGAAAAGTAATAATTCTGCTCATTTAAACTTCGATTAATAAAATTTTCTTTTATTAGTAATAAAAAGTAATTTCACTCGTAATTAAAAATTTCTTTAAAAAGATTAACCAATTATTAAAAATTATATTTTTAATAAAAGAAGGAAATAAATCACAATTTTCTAGACTTGACATTGCTAATTAATAGTTCTTTAATATCGAAAAGGGAGGCAAAATGAAACTTCTTAATAAAAAGAAACTCTATATAGCGATTTCTATTTTTATTTTAATAGCTATTTTAGGCTTACTTCTTGGTTTTTTGATTATAAAAGATGATAAGTTTGTTATTACATTCTTTATATCATATCCATTTATGATTATCGTCTATATCACTCTTCTTTTTATTAATAAGAATTTCGATAATACCCAAAAAGGTAAATTAACTTTTTTAGTTTCAACAATTATACGTTGGCTATCAATTATTTTATCACTTGGATTTTCCCTATTATATTTATACTTAGTTGATTCTTTTAATGCTCCTAGCATCTATTATATTTTTATTTCCCCAGTTTTATTTACTATCGGAAATATCTTAGGAATGACATTAAAGGGTTGAAAGAGAGTTCTTTATGGATGATGGAAAAGGCTTAGATTTCGAAAGAGTAATTGCATGGCTAAGTTGGGATGAACTTCCACCAGAATTTTTATCTTCAATTTTAGCATTAATTATTTTAACAATTATCACCATAATTATTGCTGTTAAATTAAAAAAATATGACCCATTAAAAAAGCCTAGTGGCTTTTTAAACGCTGTAGAAAGTATAGTTAGTTTTGCTGATAATCAAGTTTCGCAAATCATGGGGCCAGCATTTGAAGGCTTCGGTGGATATATTGTTTTTG
>CASEST010000047.1 GCA_949290725.1 uncultured bacterium | reverse complement strand
GAAGGTGAGATTCATCATGAGACTTTAGCTACCTTAGGAGATTATTTCTTTTTAGCAAATAAAAAATATAGTTTAAATGAAGCTAAAGAAAATGAAGCAGACTTTATAATGAAAGGTACTCATGCTGGAATAAGTTTAGATGAATTAGAATTATATTTATTATTATTTAATAATTAAATCTATATAAAAAAAGAAACTGACAAGTTTCTAGTTTCTTTTTTAATAAATTAACGATTTCTAATTAAACGAATAATTGCAAATATCGAGATTAATATTCCAAATATTGTTAATGGAATTCCAATTAAAATAGATGTAATAATCGTATCTATTCGAGCATAAAATATTGCAAATACTACTCCTATTCCAATAATTAATAAAGCGATTACTACTTGTAAAATATTAAATAAAGAATTTAGATTTACTCTTTTTAAAATAATAAATTTAATTAAATAAATTATTCCTGAACAAATTAAAAATACTCCTAAAAGAATTGGAACCATTTTAATAATCGTTGATGGATCAATAAAAAAACATACTGAAATTCCAATTAAAAACACATAAAAGAATATTCGAAAGAAATGCTCGTTTTCTTTAATAAAAGTAATAATTATCATAATTAAAGAAAAAATAAGTAATATTGAAGCTAAAAGATAACCTAAAAATAATTCCATAAATGAATAGGTTGAAAACACACAAAATAAAACTCCAGTAATAGTTGAAGAAATTCCTAATAATAATCTTAGATAGTCATATTTTTTTAATCTATTCATCAAGAAATATTATATCTTTTAATTAATAAAATGTCCTTAACTTATCTAAGTTAAGGACATATTTTATTAATCAGGATATTTCTCTCGATTAGAATTATAGTGAGTATGCAATAATTTATGAGCTTTAGGAGAGCCATATTCACCTAAATAATCATCATATAATCTTTTAATATCTGGATTTAAATGGCTCCTTCTAATTGGACGATTGCGGTCTTCATTATATAAGACTTCCGCTCTTTTTTTAATATAAGTATATTGGATATCATCATCTTCATTAGGAAGGAATAATGGGAAGACATATGGTTGTCCACCACCATTAACACAGCCGCCTGGACATCCCATAATTTCGATAAAATCATATTTAGATTCGTCTTTTTCAATTTGATCTAATAAGACTTTAGCATTTTTCATTCCTGAAGCCATCGCAATATTATAAGTATTACCTAAAATAGTAATTGAAGCCTCTTTGATTCCTTCAAGTCCACGACAAGGAGTAAATTCAATTGGTTCAAGTTCATGCGAAGTCAAAATATAATAAGCTGTTCTAATAGCAGCCTCCATAACACCGCCAGTAACTCCAAAAATAACACCAGCTCCACTATAATCACCGATTAAATCATTATCGAATTGTTCTTCAGGAAGTTTCTTCCATTGAATACCACTTCTTTTAATTAATTGAGCTAATTCTCTAGTAGTTAAAACTACATCGACATCTTGAATGCCATCAACGCTATTTTCTTTTCTTTCTTTTTCAAATTTTTTAGCGGTACAAGGCATAATTGAAACGACACAAATTTGTGAACGGTCAATATTATGTTTTTCCGCATAATAAGATTTAATAATTGCTCCCATCATCTCATGAGGAGATTTACAGGTCGAAAGATGAGGTAAAAGATGAGGATAATAATATTCACAATAATTTACCCATCCTGGTGAACAAGAAGTAATCATTGGTCCTGGAGTTTTAGTAATAACACGGTGAACAAATTCGCTTGCTTCTTCAGTTATAGTTAAATCTGCAGCAAAATTAGTATCAAAAACACGATAAAAACCTAAACGATGTAAGGCAGCGACCATTTTTCCAGTTGAAGCAGTGCCAATAGGTTCACCAAATTCTTCACCGATAGCAGCTCTTACTGCAGGAGCGGTTTGAACAATAACATATTTTCCACTTTTAAAAGCTTCATCCAATTTATCAATTTCGCTATGTTCCATCAATGCGCCAGTAGGGCAAACTAAGGTACATTGGCCACATTGCATACATGGAACATTATTAAAAGATCTATTTTCCGCTGGCCCAACAATTGTATTAAAGCCTCTATTTTCAAAACCAAGAATTCCAATACCTTGAGTTTCTTTACAAGCTTCGATACATCTTCCACATAAAATACATTTAGAAGTATCTCTAACAATTCCTGGAGCAACTTCATCTTTTGTAGTAGCTGTTTTTTCACCAACGTAAATTTCAGGACGAGCACCAACTCTTTTAGCGACTTCTAATAACTCACATTGGCCATTTTTACGACAAGCTTGGCAGTTATAGTAGTGATTAGATAATAAAAGTTCAACACTAGTTCTTCTAGCATTAACCGCGCTAGGATCAGAAATAGATATTTTTAATCCATCTCTAACTGGATAAGCACAAGAAGGAACTAATCTTCTCTCACCTTCAACTTTTACTAAACAAACTCTACAAGAAGCTACGCTACATTGCCCTTTTTTCCAAGTGCATAAGGAAGGTATTTCATATCCACAAATTCTTGCAGCTTCTAAGATAGTTAGATCATCATCAACAACATATGGTCGATTCTCAATATAAATAGTAATTTTTGCCATATTTCTCTCCTATTTCTTAATAACTGCATTAAATTTACATGAACTTAAGCAGGAACCACATTTAATACATTTACTTTGATCGATAACAAATGGAGTTTTTCCAACAGTTCCGCTAATTGCATTAGTTGGACAATTCCTTGAACAAAGCGAGCATTTTTTACATTTATCAGGATCGATTACAAACGAAATTAGATTTTTACAAATACCAGCATCACAACGCTTATCTTGAATATGTCTTACATAGACATCTCTAAATTTAGTAAGAGTTGATAAAACAGGGTTAGGAGCAGTTTGACCTAAGCCACAAAGCGAACCAACACGAATTGAATCAGATAATTCTTCTAATTTATCTAAATCTTCCATTGTTCCTTTGCCATCAGTTATTCTAGTTAAAATTTCTAATAAACGTTTAGTACCTATACGACATTGGGAACATTTTCCACAAGATTCATCACAAATAAATTCAAGATAGAATTTAGCAACATCAACCATACAGTTATCTTCATCCATAACGATTGCACCGCCACTTCCCATCATTGAGCCTTTTTCAATTAATCTTTCGTAATCAATTGGAGTATCGAGTTCGGTTAAAGTTAAACATCCCCCAGAAGGTCCACCGGTTTGAATTGCTTGGAAACGTT
>CASEST010000046.1 GCA_949290725.1 uncultured bacterium | reverse complement strand
GGTGCAAACTTACTGATGAGCAATTTATAGAATTATTTAGAAACATTAAAATAATACTCGATAGATCGATTGAATTAGGTGGTTCTTCTGTTCACACATTTTCGAGTATGGGCATTGATGGTAAATTTCAAAACGAATTGAAATGTTATGGTCACGAAAACGAGCCATGTCCAAATTGCCATACAAGATTTCATAAAGTTTTTTTAAATGGACGCGGAACAACATTTTGTCCTAATTGTCAAATAAATTACGATCTAAAAAAAGCAATCGGAATTACTGGCAAAATTGGTTCTGGAAAATCCTTAGCATTAAGTCATTTAAAAGATTTGAACTATTTAACTTATAGTGCTGATGAAATGGTTCATGAATTATATCAAGAACCATATATTAAAACTAAATTATCTAAAATTTTAAAAATTGATTTCAATATCAATGATCCAAGCAAAAGAGAAATAGCTCGACAAATTCTCATAAAATTTCCAGAGACTAAAGCTAAAGTCGAAAATTTTATCTACCCAATTTTAGAAGAGAAAATCATTGAAATTATTAAAAAAGAAGATAATGTAGCCTTTGAAATACCCCTACTATTCAAAGCGCACTTTGAATATCTTTTTAAAAAAATATTAGTTATTGAGACAAATTCTGAAAAACAATTGGAGCATTTAAAAACTAGAGGTGATAATTTAACTTCTTCAATCAATTTAAATAAAGACTACTATTATGATAAAAACAATAAAGACGTCGTTCTTATTAATAATAATGCTTCAAAAAAAGAATTTTTTGACGAAATAGATAAAGTTTTATTGTTTAATTAATATACTAGAAAACTACTAATTATCTACTAATATTTTACTATAAGTTCAATCTTCCGCTATAGATTTCCGAATCAATAGAACTTTTAATAAAACTGACAATTTCACGAGCAGGCAATTCGTTTCTATCCTTTAAAGTATAAATTTTACTTAATTCTTTCAAAGAGTAAGGGGATGTTATAACAGTAATAACCCCTTTTTCTTTTGACCTGTTCCTTAAAATAGGAAGCAAAATTAAATCTCGAACAATTTCATTTTTATATTCTTCGCCTAAACCATCTAAGACTAATAGTTGTACTTTGCTCAAAATTTTAATTATTTTATCGAATTCGTTTTTATCTTTTGCAAAAGCAAGATCTGCAAACTCTTTAAATCGTTTAGCACAATCAATAAAAGCGATTGTATCGACTAATTTGTTTCCTAAATTGTTAGTAAATGCTATGGCTGCCATCGTTTTATACGTATTATGGCCACCATAAACATAAAACATTTTTTTACCTGACTTCAATTGCAAACCTAAATCAATTGAGATATTTTGACGAGGAACGTCTCTTAATTTAGTTTTATATAAATTATCTAAATCGAAATCACAATAAATAAACTTATTAAAATATATACTAGCACGATGATAGGCATCAATTTCACGATATCTTTCTTCAATAAACCCATTAACCTTTACTAATTCATAAATATAAAATTTATTTAAATTTTTACACTCTTCGTAAGTTTTAATTTTTTTATTTAATAAAAAATCATTATGATAGAGATCAAATTTAGCAATATTTTCCAATATTTCTTCATCACGAAAACCAGCATTTTTTAAGATTTCACAAAATTCAACATCATCTAAAATCTTTTTGTATGCTTCCTTTCTAAAATTTTCAATCTCTTGACTAGTGCTATGTAATATTACATTTAATTTTTCCATTGAATTAATTTTAATTTAAAAATCGAATTTATCAAAATTATCTAAAATTGAATAATCCAATTCCTTGTTTTCATCACGATTTTCACTCGGATTATTAAATTCATCTTTTTTTATCTTATCCTTTTCAACTTTCTTTTTGATTTCGTTATACTCATTTTCAGAATATAGTTGATCTAATAAGGAATAGATGTCCGAGACTTTATTCCTAATCAAAGGATTAACATAAGAAACGATATTATTTTTATATAGACGTCCATTATCTTTATTTAAAGCATAATCGATTAAAGCGTTACACATTCCTTGATCGAAATGATAATAATTCAACAATAAAGAAACTATATTTTTATCTATGGCAGATGGTTCTTTTCCTTGGGTTTTTAATTTTAAAAATTCAATAGGTGATAATGACTGATAAAAATTTAATAAGTCGTTTGATTCGCTATTTATAAGAGCTTTATTTTTCTTTAATTCATTTCTATCAGTTAAAGATAAAATGGCATTATCTTTTATGATTTTATTTTCCATTTTTTTAAAATCAATTTTCTTTGAACTAAAATCGTAATACTCAGAAACATATAAAGCCAACTTGTCTTCTTTCAATGAATATAAATTAGCAATTTCTTCAATTTTTTTCTTATCTTCTTTACTAATCATTCTAGAATTAAGTTGACTGATTTTCTTTAAAAATTTAATAAATAAAGTTTCAGAATAATTAAAATTATTAGCGTTATTTCTTAAAGTATATATAAATTTTTCATCATTTATTGTGGCTGAATTATCAATTTCTACT
>CASEST010000045.1 GCA_949290725.1 uncultured bacterium | reverse complement strand
TAAATAGTGGTGGACTAAGAACTGAGGTTCAGCCTGGCGAATTTACATATGGCGATTTATTAAAAGTTTATCCTTTTGAAAATGTTTTATGCATTTTAGAATTTGATGCTTCAATATTTTTTAGTGCTACTTCAGGATTAGAAAATTTTGTAGTTGATGATGAATTAACCGAAATTAATGGAAAAGCCTATGTCGCGACGATTGATTATGTTGCCTATGGAAGCGGTGCTATGTTTGCTAGTTCTATAATTTCAACAGATATTTTAGCTAGGGATATAATAAGCGATATTTTAAAAACTAAAGGATATCAGTCAATACGTTAATTTTTTATAATAAAAAATATGAAATTAGTGAGTAAAAGCTTATGGAAATCAGATTAGAAAATATTGAAAAAAGATTTGAAGGAAATAAAAAGAAAGGAATTGCCGATACAGTCGCAGTTTCTTCTCTTTCTATAACAATCAAAGATGGAAGTTTAGTTGGTCTTCTTGGGCCTTCCGGTTGTGGAAAATCAACAACTTTATATATGATTGCCGGATTAAAAGAGCCAACTAGTGGTGAAATTTGGTTTGATAATGAAGATGTTACTCATTTAGTTCCAGAAAAAAGAGGTATAGGACTAGTTTTTCAAAATTATGCATTATATCCTCATATGTCTATATATAAAAATATTGCTTTTCCATTAACCAATTTAAGAGTTGAAACTTTTAAAAGCGAGGAAAGAATAAAATCGTTAGTTAGAGAAAATGAAATATTGAAAGATTTAGATCGATTTATAAATGTAATAGTTTCTTCGAATTTTAATGGCAAAATTAATTACGATTTAGCAATGAAGAATTTGATTAATGAGTATCATATTACCCCATCATTTGCTAAACATTTATATCATAATGGAGTCTTTAAAGCTGATGATAAAAATATAAAAGCAAACGAAATTATTTCATCGAATTTAAGAAGAATCGAATACTTTTTATCTAAATTAAAGAAGAAGAAATATTCGATTGATTTTTCTTTCTTTGTCCTTGATGAAAATAAAGAACGAATTAAGGTTAAAAGAAGATTAAGCAATGATGAAATAGACACTTTAGTTAGAGATGTAGCTAAACTTGTTCAGATTGAAGAGCAATTAGATAAAAAACCTAAAGAATTAAGCGGTGGTCAACAACAAAGAGTTGCAATTGCCCGTGCTTTAGTTAAAAAACCAAAAGTTTTACTTTTAGATGAGCCACTTTCTAATTTAGATGCTCGATTAAGAATTAAAACTCGTGAAGAGATTCGCCGAATTCAAAAAGAAACCGGAATCACAACTGTTTTTGTTACGCATGATCAAGAAGAAGCGATGTCAATTTGCGATGAAATTGTTGTTATGAATAATGGAAAAATGATGCAAATTGGTAAACCAATTGATATTTATAAAGATCCTAATAATTTATTTGTCGCAAAATTCTTAGGTACACCTCCAATCAATGTTTTTAAGGGAATCTTAAATAATGATGGTATATATATTGATAATGAGAAGATTTTAGATATTTCTACACCTTATTTAAATAAAGAAGTATATATCGGCATACGTCCTGAAGGATTTGTCTTTGAAAATAATAATGAAAAAATCGGACTTAGTTTAAAAGCTAAAGAGATGAGTATGAACGGAAAAGACATTACTTTGATTTGCGAACATTCATCCTTTATTGGAAATGAGGAGTTTAAAATCGTAATCGATGGGGATTCATCTATCAAGTTAAATCAGGAATATCGTTTTAAAATAAAAGAAAATAAATTATTCTTATTTTCTTTAGATAGTGAAGAGAGAATATATTTATCTAAATAATTATGGAAAATAAGAACAACTATAAAGGATGGCTATATCTTTTACCAGCAATTATTTTAATTGTTCTTTTTACTTTATATCCAATAATTAATACGGTTTTAATTTCTTTTTTAAGTGAATATAACTATGCAACCGGAGAAAGTAGTGGTTTTACTTTTTCTAATTATGCGGTTATTTTAGGCTTTGAAGATTTTCCTAGTTGGCTACCTAATGGCGGACAGGTAGAGGCTTTCATGCGCTATGCATTACCTAATACTTTATTTATTACCTTTATAACTGTTCCTATTTCAATCATATTAGCCTTAATAATCGCAGTCGCTTTAAATTCAATAAAAGCTTTACAACGTTTTTTTTCAACTGTATTTTTTACCCCATATGTTACTAATATCATCGCAGTAGGTATGGTTTTTGGAGTTTTATTTTCTCAACATGGTTTGATAAATGAGATTTTTGGGACCTCAAGTAGTTTTATTCCAAATAGTGGCACTGAACCTCCAACTTATTTTAATGCGATGCTAGTTTTATGTATTGAAATAATTTGGTATGAGATGCCATTTAAAATCTTAGTTTTTTTAGGCGGATTACAAGGGATAGATAAACAATATTATGAAGCAGCAAGAGTTGATAGTGCTTCTAAATTTAAAAGATTTAAATCTATAACTGTGCCTTTGTTATCTCCACAGATTTTATATATTTCGATAACCTCATTTATTGATGGTTTTAAAGAATATCAAGCTGTGGCTGGTTTATTTAATTCTAGAGGGACAACTTCATTAGAATATAATCTTTATACTGCAGTTTATTTTATCTATGATCAAGTTCAAACCGGGGGAAGGAACATAAATTATGCCTGTGCTGCAGCAGTTATCCTATTTTTAATTATTTTAGTTTTTACATTTATACAGTTTGCAATATCTAAAAAGAGGGTCTATTACTAGTTATGAAAACGCCATATATAGAAAACGAATTAAAATTGGTAATTGTTAATAAAGGGAAGGATAGTTTAAAAGTTTCTAAAGCCGATAAAGTTTTTAAATATATCGGATTAACTTTGATTTATATTTTTTTAGTCTTAGTTGCTTTCTTTGCTCTTCTACCTTTTTATTGGATGATTTTAACCTCTTTGAAATATCAAGACGCTCAACATTTACAAGTTGATAATAATTTCTTTATTCCTTTTGATCAAATCGCTTGGAGCAATTATGTGAAAGTTTTTCAGGTTGATGGATTTGATATACCTCAACTTTTAGTTAATACTCTCGTCGTCGTTGTTATTTCAACTCTTGGAACCTTTTTTATTACCGTTTTTGCTTCATTTGCTTTTACAAGATTACAATTTAAAGGTAGAGACTCGGTTTTCTATATCTTTTTAATGACAATGATGATTCCTAGTGAACTATTTGTTATGTCTAATTTCATTACTGTTTATCGTTTGGGTTTATTAAATGGAGAAAGATGGGAAACTTATGTTGCTACTTTTGCACCATTTCTAGTTAATGTCTTTTATATTTATTTATTAAATCAATCTTTTAAACAAATTCCTAACGAGTTATATCTCGCTTCAAAAGTAGACGGGAAGAGCGATTGGCAGTATTTATGGAAAGTTATGGTTCCAATTGCTTCCCCTACATTAATTACAATAGTTATCTTAAAAGTTATAAGTGCTTGGAATGCTTATGCTTGGCCAAAAACAGTAGTTTTAAATGATCCAACTTATTCACAAATTACCGTTGCTTTAAGAGATTTTGCCGAATTTTATATTGGAAATGGTAGTGAAAGAAGAGAATTAATAACTTATGAGATGGCTGGGACAGTTATTGTTACAGTTCCTTTAATTTTATTATTTATCTTTTTTAGAAAATATATTATGCGCGGTGTCGGTAGAGCTGGCATTAAAGGATAAATTTTAAATAAATATTAAGGAAATATTTATAAAATTAAAGTAGATTTTTGTTTTATAAAATATATTTTTTTCAATCAATAATGATATAATTATCTTGTTTATAAAAGGAATATAAAAAAGGAGAAAAATATTTTATGAACAAATTTTTAAAGAAAATGTTGATGCCTTTATTGATTACATCTTCATTTGCGACCGCATTAGTCAGTTGTGGTCCAACAGAAAATCCTGATGTGCCAACAGAAACTTTAAGAGATTTAGAAGCTACTGTTACTTTCTGGACCAATTTTTATCAAGAGCCACAAATTGAATGGATGGATCAAAAGGTTGCTGAATTTAATGAAATTTATCCAAATATTGAAGTAGTTTGGGAAAAATCTGGCGATTATCCAGATATTAAAAGTGCTGTAGATACAGTAATTAATACTCCAAGACAATTACCATCATTAGCAGTTTGTTACCCAGATTATGTATATTCATGGTTAGAACAAGGCGCTGTTGTTAATTTTGATGATTTTATGAGCAATAGTGAATATGGTTTTGGCAAAACTATCGATGATGAAGGAAATGTTATTGACGATAGTTCAACTTTGAGTAGTGACATGTCTAGTGCATATATTTCTGACGGCCAACAATTCCAAGAAGAAGGAACATATTCAATGCCATTTGCTAGAACTAGCGAAGTTATGTATTATAACGGTGATGTTTTTAAAGAAAAAGGTTATGCAGTTCCAACTAATTGGAGCGAAATGATTACTTTAGCTAGACAAATGAGAGCTGACTTCCCAGAAATCTTTACCGCTGAAAATACTGCTAATGCTGGTGAAGGTGCTGTTGCTCCAATTGGATATGATTCTCATGATAACATGTTAATTACATTCGCAAGAATGATGGATGTCCCACTTTCTGGAAATGAAGATACTAATGGGAATGGCCATTTAGATAAAGAAGAAGCTGTTTTATTTAATAATGAAAAAATGGTTCAAATGTTAGAAATGATTAAAGGATGGTATGATGAAGGATTAATCACAATCTCACCTACTTTAGTTCATTCTGACCCTTGGGAACACTGGATTAATGAACCATTTACTTCACAAACTTCATTTATGGTTTTAAATTCAACTACAGGTGCTTCTTGGTGTGCTACTGATGATTTTGTTCCTGAAGTTGCTGCAATGCCTGCCATCGATGATTCTATTTTAAGCGGTGGAGAAGTAAGCGCTGAAAGAGCAGATGTTATGTCTCAAGGCCCATCTGTTTGTATGTTTAATAAAGGAGAAGATGAAAATCTTGCTTCTTGGTTACTCTATAAATTCTTGACTAATACTGAAAACAATTCTGAATTATCTCTTCTTTATGGTGCTGCTCCAATTAGAGAATCATCTTATAAAGAAGATAATATTGTCGAAATAATGGAATCACCAGCCCCAACTACAGGAGATGGTAATACAGATGATTCTACAGCTTATATGACTGCTGGAATTTATAATATTTATGGAGAATATACATCAAATAATCAAGCATTTATCGTAACTCCATCTTTATTCTCATCTAATATTAGAGATAATTTAGGAAATGCCCTACTTGAAGTTT
Source organism: uncultured bacterium (assembly GCA_949290725.1). Classification (GTDB taxonomy): domain Bacteria; phylum Bacillota_I; class Bacilli_A; order RFN20; family CAG-826; genus Onthovivens. Next base: position 2,654 of record CASEST010000045.1, on the reverse strand, counting down.
TACATTCTAATTTAAGCGGTTCTGAATTAACTACTTTCATTGAAGAAACTTTAGCTAGAGCTTATGAAGCTTGCTAATTAATAAAAATAATTATTATGAAAAAGAAGAATGCGTTGGAAAAAGTTGATTTAACTAATCTTTCTTCTTTTTCTAATGAAGAAAAAAGAGAAGTCTTAAAAAACTGTTATAACAATAAAGAAGTTTTAATAAAATTAAGAAATAGTGGTTTATGTTATTTAATTATAGGAATAACTTTAATTATTATCGGATTGATTTTCATTCCAATCGCCACGGTATCGCTTATTGATGATATTTATTTTGCTTATAATTCATTAGAAGCGATTATTGTTTATTTAGGTTGTGGCGTAGGTGGTCTACTTTTAATCGCAGGAATAGTAGTTGTTATAATCTCTATTGTCTTAAATGTAAAAAATAACAAGAAACTTAAATTATTAGAATAAGTTTCACGTGAAAATTTTTGATCAATTAGTGGTTTTTTAGTAGTTTTTAAAATTACTAGAAATCCACTAATTTTTATTTTCTATGACCGCCAATCTGATTATGTCTTTCTTTTATGGTCGAATCATTGGATTTACTATCTAATTTAAGAAGTTTATTTTTCCCGTATTTACTTTGTATTTCGTCTATATATAAGTACATTCTTTCTTCTTCTTTTTCTAAATTATAATCTTTAAATAATTTAAGCTGGTCAAAATTAGGCGATGATAAATGAGAAAAAGAAATACAAAGCCTTCTTATAGGTTTGTTTTCAGCATATTTTTCAAAAAGATATTTAATTGCATCATATATTTCCTCATTATTCGCAGTTGGAATACTTAAGGTGATTTCGTGAGAAAAACCCCCTTCATTTGAAGTTAAAGAATATCCAACCGCTAAATGAATAACAGATGTTCTTTTTCCAAGGCTTCTTAATCTAAAGCACAAATCATCGTTCATTTCTTTTAAAACTAATAATGCGCCTTTTTTTGTATAATCTTTCATTAATACTTGGCCATTTGATATCGCTTTATTTAAAGGGATATATCTTTCCCTAATATTTGTTTCATCTATTCCGTTACTATGATTATGTAATTCTTCTCCTAGAACGCCAAAAATATTTATTAGTTTTTCTTTTGGGTAATTAGCTAAATCCTCAACCGTATAAATGCCTATACGGTTTAATCTTTCTAAATATCCACTTGAAATACCCCATATTTTATTTAAAGGTTTTATTGGCCATAATTTTTCTTTTATTTCATTTTTAAATAAGGTTCCAATAAAATGAGGATCTTTTTTTGCATAAATATCATCTGCAACTTTTGCTAAAAACATATTAGAACCGATTCCACAAGTAGCGGTTAAACCAGTTTTTTCTTTAATATGTTCTAATATTTTTTTAGCTAATTGATAGGCGGTACAATTATATAAAGTTAGATAAGAAGTAAAATCTAAAAACGATTCATCAATCGAATAAATATGGATATCATCTAAACCTATATAATCTAAAAATAAAGAGACTATTTCGGCGCTTTTTTTGACATATAATTCCATTCGTGGAGTGGCATAAATTATTTCTTTAATATCTTTAGGTAAGTCTCTTCGCCTACACCTAGATGGAACACCTAAATTTTTTAAATAAGGAGAAACAGATAATACTATAGTAGCTTCTTTTCTTGCTAAATCTGTAACGACTAGAGGAGTAGTAAAAGGGTCTAATCCTCTCTCTACGCATTCAATAGAGGCATAAAATGCCTTCATGTCAATAACCGCTATATATTTTTCTTTCTCCATGCATTTATTATAAAAATTTTTAAATAATTAAATATAGTGAATTTTTATCAAAATAATTTATTATATTTATTATGGTTAAAAATAATAAAGTTTGTTTGAAAGATATTGCTAATAATTTAGGTTTATCTATTAATACTGTTTCTCACGCTTTAAGAGATTTGGCTGATATTAGTGAAGAGACTAAAGATCGTGTTCGTAATGAAGCGATTAAACTAGGTTATGAATCAAAAAAATATGAGCTTAAATATACTAAATCTTATACTATAGCCTTAATTTTTGATTCATTTTTAAATCCATATTTTATTTATATGGGAAATAAAATTGTAAATGAGATTAACAAAGAAAAATATGATTTAGTCGTCATTAATACAAATGAATTCGCAAAGGTTGATGAAGAAATTATTAAAAAGTGTATTTATAGAAAAATTGACGCAATAATTTCATTTAATGAAATTGATCGTAAAGCTGCTGAAATGGCTAGATTGAATAATATTCATATTGTTTTAATTGGTCGCATTTCTCCTTATTCTTTTATTGATTGTATATATACTAATGATGTTAAAGGCGGAGAAATTGCCACTGAATATTTAGTTTCGGAAGGAGCGAAAAAAATACTATATGTTTATGAGTTAAAATCAGAAGCTAGTAAAAGAAGAATGCAAGGATTTTTAAACGTAGTGAATAAAAGACATATCAGTTATAAACTTGTTTCAAGAAGCGAAGTTTTAACTGATCTTAATAAATTAAAAGAAGATGATTACGATGGAATCTTTGCTTATAACGATCGTCTTTTATATCAAATAATTCTTAATTTAAAGAAAGTAGAGTATAAATTTAGCAATCGATTAATTGTTGGTTTTGAT
>CASEST010000044.1 GCA_949290725.1 uncultured bacterium | reverse complement strand
TTTTCTTTTAATAAAAAGTTAAAAGTTGAAAGTAAAGCTTTATCGGTTTTATTATTTCAAAAAGCTATCGCTTTGATCGATTTAAAAGAACTATTAAAAGATTATTTAAAAGATGATATATTGCTTCAATTTAATCAAAATGATGAATATCTTAAATATAAAGATTATGAGATTAAAGAGATAAAAGAAGTATTTTCATATTTAGATTTAATCTATAAAGGTTTTCAAAATATTTTAATCGATAATCGTGTTGAAAATTATAAGGAGGTTAGAGAGAAATTTAATCTTTTAGAAGATTGTAATAAAAGATTTTTTGTAACTAGCCAAATTTATAATTCAAATGTTGTTGGATATAATTATTGGTTAAATATTAAATTTACAAAGCTTTTAAAACGTCTATTTGGTTTTAAAAGCAAAGAAAATGTAATTTAATTATTTTATAAAAGAAAGGAAGATTATTATGAAATTTGAAGAAATGAAAAAAAGAGTTCCTAATTTAAGACGTGTAGAAGAAAAATTAAATGAGTTAACTCTTAAATTAACTGAAGCTAAAAATAAAGAAGAAGCGATTAAAGTAGTTAAACAATATTTTAAATTTAGCGATAATTTAGAAAGTGATGTTACGATTATTTCTATTCGTCATACTATTGATACTACAAATAAAGAATATGATCGTGCAATGAATAAGGTAAATGAAATTTTACCAGTTATTTCTTCTTTCGATCAAAAATTTAAAAAAGCAATGATTTCATCACCTTTTATTAATGATTTAAAAGCTAAATTCGGTGAACATTTATTTAATTTAATTGAAGCCTCTTTTAAAGTTTATGATGAAAAAAATATTCCAGAAATGGTTGAAGAAAATAAATTATGCATGGAATATGGAAAGATTTTAGCAAGTGCAAAATTAGAATTTAGAGGTGAAACATTAAATCTTACCCAAATCGGTAAATATTTATCTGATCCTGATAAAAATACTCGTTTAGAAGCCGCTAAACTTTATTATGGTTTCTTAGAAGAAAACGATCAAAAGATTGGAGAAATTTATGACCGTTTAGTTCATTTAAGAGATAAGATGGCTAAAAAGCTCGGTTTTGAAAACTTTGTTGAAATGGGTTATTTAAATTTATCCAGATTAGATTATGATGAAAAGATGGTCGCTTTATATCGTGATCAAATTTATCATGAAGTTGTCCCTGTTGTTTCAAAATTAAGAAAAAGACAAGCTAAAAGATTACATATCAAACATCCAGACTTCTTAGATTTTAATTTAGAATATTTAAGCGGAAATGCTAAACCAGTTGGAAATAGCGAATTTTTAGTTGAAAAAGCTAGTGAAATGTATCATTCGATGAGTAAAGAATCAGGAGAATTCTTTGATTTTATGGTATCTAATCATTTAATGGATTTGGATGCTAAAGCAGGAAAACAAGGTGGGGGATATATGACTTTTATTCCTCGCTATAAAGCTCCTTTTATCTTCTCTAATTCTAATGGAACTAGCCAAGATGTCGATACTTTAACTCATGAAGTCGGCCATGCTTTCCAAGGTTATTTAGGCGCTTCGATTAAAGTTCCAGCTTATCGTATGCCTACTTTAGAAGCTTGTGAGATTGATTCGATGAGTATGGAATTCTTTGCTTGGCCATATATGGAAAAATTCTTTAACGAAAATGCTGATAAATATCGTTTTTCTCACCTTGATGGAGCTATTTCCTTCCTCCCTTATGGAGTAGAGGTCGATGAATTCCAACACTGGGTTTATCATAATGTTGATGCAACTCATGAAGAAAGATGTGCTAAATGGGCTGAATTAGAGAAAAAATATCGTCCTTGGTTAGATTATTCACCTATTCCATTTTTAGAAAAAGGTAAGTATTGGATGAGACAACATCACATTTTTGCTTCACCATTCTATTATATCGATTATACTTTAGCTCAAGTTTTAGCCTTACAATTTAAATGTGAAATGGATAAAGATTATGCTAAAGCTTGGAAAAAGTATATTAAATTATTAAAAATGGGTGGAAAATATCCTTTCTTAACATTAATTTCTAAAGCTCATTTAAGAAATCCATTTGTTGAAGGTAATGTTAAAAAAGTTATTAAACCTCAAATTAAAGTTTTAAATTCTTTTGACGATATGTCTTATTAATTTAGCTTTATTAATAAAAATAAATGTATTAACTGCTTAATAAATTATTATTAAGCAGTTTTTATTATTCACGTGGAAATGTTTAAATAAATATAATTTTTTTATTATAATAAGAATATGCTTAAATATTTAAACTTTCATCCAAATAAAGGATGGATTAATGATCCAAATGGTTTAATTTATTTTAATAATAATTATCATTTATTTTTTCAATATAATCCATATGGATTATATTGGGATAAGATGCATTGGGGAAAAATAATCTCTTTTGATTTAATTAATTATCATTATCAAGGGATAGCCTTAACTCCATCAATTAAAGAAGATAAGGATGGTTGTTTTTCTGGTTCAGCATTTATTAAAGATAATCGATTATATCTACTTTATACTGGAATAGAATATCTTGATAAAGAAAAGAATGTTTTTAAAACTAGTCAAATTTTAACTTATAGTGATGATGGATTTACCGATTTTAATAAACATAAAAAAGTTATATTAAAAACTTTAAAAGATGATAAGGAAGCAAGAGACCCTTTTATTATTAATTTTAATAATAAATCAATTAAAGATAAGTTATATTTTATTTTAGGTTCATCATCTTTATTAAAAAATAATCATGAAGTAGGAGCGATTAAATTATTTTCTTATTCTTTTAATAAAGAAGAGATTAAAGAGATAGCTAGTATTAGTTTAACTAATTTAGGAAGAAGAATCGAATGTCCTAATATTATTTCATTTATGAGTGAAGATAATAAAAAACATTATTTTTTATTATCTTCAGCTATGGATATTAATTATTTAAGAAAAAAAGAAAATAAAGTAATGCTTAAAGAAATAAAAATAAAAGAAGATAAAGAAGGAAATATTATTCTTTTAAAAGATTTAAAAAGTAAAAAAGTTGTTCCATTTGATTTATTAAATGATATTTATGCTTCATTATCTTTTTTTAATAAAGATAATGAATTAATAGTTTATTCTTTTTTAAAAATGAATCATCCAATTAATAATAAGTTTATTAATGCTTTTAGTTTACCTAGAATAATTAAATATGAGGATAATAAACTTAAATATTATTTATATGAACATTTATTAAATAAGTTTAATAAAAGAATAAATAATTTAAATAAAATTGATCTTTCTTCAAATTCTTACTTATTTGAAATTAAGATTAATAAGGAAACTTTAATTAAGTTAGGAAATAAAATTAAAATTGATTTTAAAAATAATAAATTTAATTTTTATTTTGATAATAGAAGAAGTAAATCTATTAAAGTTTCTTTTAATTTTAAATTTAAAATTATTATCACTCCTTTAGCGATTGAATTATTTAATGAGGAACATTCATTTCATTTAACAAAAGTCTATAACTTTTTTAAAGAAGAAAAAGTTATAATAAATAAAGCGAATGATTATTTAATTTATCAATTTAATGATTAATTAAATAATTTAATAAGGAAAAAAGAAGATGAATCAAGCTTTAAATAAAAAATATGAAGATATTTTAATTAATGAATTAATAATTGCTAGAGGTTGTACTGAACCGATCGCCTTAGCTTTAGCAGGTGCTAAACTTTTTGAAACTTTAAAACATATTCCTAGCAAAATTGAAGCGAGTATTTCTGGAAATATTATTAAAAATGTTCAAGGAGTTATTATTCCTAAAACCAATAAGAAAAAAGGAGCAATTCCTGCAATATTAGCTGGATTACTAGTTGGTAATTCTAAAAATGAATTAGATGTATTAAGCGAATTTGATTCTTCTAAAATTCCTTTATTAGATGAATTGATCGCTAAAGATATTATTAAGATATCTTTAGCTAAATCTTGTAAGAATTTATATATTAAATTAGATGGTTATTATCAAAATGATAAAGCGAGTATAGTTATTGAAGATTTCCATAATAACTTTACTTTAATTAAATTAAATGATGAGATTTTATATTCTAAAAAGGATGTTATAAAAAGGAAAAAGAAAGAATATAATCTTTTAAATTTAGATGATATCTATCAATTTGCGATTAGTAATGATTTAAAACGAATTAAACCATATTTAAAAAGACAATTAGATTATAATTATAAAATCGCTTTAGAAGGGATTAATAATTCTTATGGTTCAGAGATTGGGAAGATTATTTTAGCTCATTCAGCTTCTTCAGTTAAAGAAAAAGCTAAAGCTTATACCGCTGCAGCGAGTGATGCTAGAATGAGTGGTTCTAATTTAGCAGTAGTAATTATCTCTGGAAGTGGTAATCAAGGGATTACCACTTCGATACCATTAATAATCTATGCTAAAGAATATAATCTTGATGGAGATACTTTATATCGAGGATTGATTATCTCTGATTTAATCGCTTTAGAAGAGAAAAAAGACATTGGTCGATTATCGGCTTTTTGTGGAGCGATTAGCGCTGGGATTGCTGCAAGTAGTGGGATTGCTTTTATGCTAGAAAAAAATAAAGAAGCGATTGCGTCAACGATTATTAATGGTTTAGCTTTAGCTAGTGGAATTATTTGTGATGGAGCTAAGGCTAGTTGTGCGGGAAAGATTGCTTTAGCTTTAGAAAGCGGAATATTAGGTTATGAGATGTATAAAAATAATTCTAATATTAATCCAGGAGATGGAATTATTAAGGATAATTGCGATAATACAATTAAATCTGTTGGACGTTTAGCTAAAAAAGGAATGAAACAAACGGATAAAGAAATCTTATCGATTATGATTGATGATAAATAAAAATCTTTTAATAAAAGATAATAGTTTATAAAAAATAACCTATAATGTTTAAACATTATAGGTGTTTTATTAAATAAATGGTGCGCGAGATGAGAATCGAACTCACACGGGAAGCCCATACGCCCCTCAAACGTACGCGTCTACCAGTTCCGCCACTCGCGCATTGCCTATATAATATATCATAAATGATTTTAAATAACAAAAATAATTAATATAGATAGCAATATTTCTTTATAAAATAAAGGAATATTGCTTTAAGAAAAGTGTTTAATTTTATTTTTTAATATCTTAAAATATTTTTGATGATTAGCGTATATATAGAAATAAATAACACATTAGAAAAGATAGAATATAGCGATATAAATAAGGTAGAATTAAGCAAGGGATCATGGATTGATATTAATGAACCTACTCAAGAGATACTTGAAAAAATAGCTTCATTAACTAATATTAATCTAGATTTTTTACTTTGTGCTTTAGATGAAGAAGAAAGCGCTCGTATTGATAAAGAAGATGACTCTTCTTTAATTGTTTTAGATGCTCCTTATATAGAAAATTACGATAAAGCATTATTTTCTACTGCACCATTTATTATTGCTTATAATGATGATTATTATGTCACCATTTCGCGTCATAAATTTGAAATAATGGATGAATTATTTAAACGTGTAAAGAATGTTGAACCACATAAACACGTTCGTTTAACTTTAAATTTTTTATATCGCTTAGCAACTTTATTCATTAATTATTTAAAAAGAGTTAATTTTTATACTGATGAACTTGAAAATCATTTAAAAAATTCGACTAAAAATAAAGAAGTATTAGAATTAATGGATATTAATAAATCCTTAATCTATTTTTCAACCGCTTTAAATGCAGATAAAGTTGTTTTAGCTAAACTTTTGAAATCTCAAAATTATAATCGTTATGAAGATGATTATGATTTAATGGAAGATGTTCAAGTTGAGATGAACCAAGCTAGTGAAATGTGTTCTATTTTAAGAGATGTTTTAACTGGCATGATGGATGCTTTCGCTTCAATTATTAATAACAATATGAATGTTATTATGAAAACATTAACTGTTATTACAATTATTTTATCGATTCCTACTTTGATTGCTTCCTTCTTTGGAATGAACTTTGCTGAGATTCCTTTTGAAGAGACTCATTTTGGATTTTATATCGTTTTAATCGTTTCTTTTTTAATCGCTTTAGTAATTGCAGTTTTATTAATTTACTTTACTTCGCGCAATAAAAGGAACAAGTAGTTAATTCCTGGTAGTTAACTAGTTAATTTCTAGTATATATTTGTTTCCACGTGGAAATAATATTAAATTATTAACAATTTCTAAAATATTATTTGTGGCTCTTAACAATTATTTTCAATTAATTTATGTATATCGCTTTTAATTTTTATTTAAGCGTTTATAATTATAAATGGAAGGAAAAATATGAAGTTTAACTTAACTAAAGAAGATGTTTTAAATAAAGCGTTTGTTCCCTCCTATAAAGGATATGATCCTAATGAAGTTGATGAATTTTTAGATTTAGTTTTAAAAGATTATTCATTATTTGAAGAATATTTTAAAAAGAATGATAAAACCCTCTCAGCTTTAAGAAAAGAGAACGAAGATTTAAAACAAAACTTAGAAGATTTAAAACATATTAACCAAGAATCAGTACGCAGTTCCTTAAAAAATAAGAATGAATTAAATACTAGTAAGCTTGAGTTTACCCATTCTAAATTTGATAACTTAGAATTATTAAAACGATGTGCTTTATATGAAAAGAAACTCTATAGTCTTGGTGTTGATCCTTCAAAACTTAAATAAATATTGATTTATTTTAGTCTATACAATCGCTATCTTATCTAAAATAAGGTAGAGGAAATTCCGCGCTTGCATTTTCTGCGATGAAAATAGTGTTCATGCTTAAAGAAAAAATATTTTAAGGTAGTTTTAATGAGAGGCTAACGCCGGAAAAATATATCTTAATATTATTTATTAAATAATAAAGATTGATTTCCTTAAGGTGTCACAGAAACGAACTTTATAGAAATATAAAGATGAAACGCGACAAACGCCATGAGCAAGAAACTCAAATTATGGTAGAGGAGATAATTTAATCGAAATGAAGATTAAATTATAATTAATATTTTTTTCTTAAAATTATTAATTAGATAAATGATTGTATATAACAGAACGTGGGTTATGGACTAAATCTCATTAATATATTTATTTATATAAACTTTATGGATTTAACTAGAATAGTTAAATCCATTTTTTAATTAGATAAAGATATATCTTTTATATTAAATAATGATATAATCATTTCATTATGAAACTTAAAATTAATACTCCAACTAAGATTACAATTTCCCGCATAGTTATTGCTATATTATTATTAATCGGGATATTCGTTTTATATTATCTAGATTATTTTAAAGTAATTAATATCGCTTCATTTAATATTCCAATTAAAGGAAATGAAGAATTAGGTAGTATTAATCTGATAAACTTAATTATTTTAATTATCTTTTTAATCGGTTCTTTCTCTGATTTTTTAGATGGCTATTTAGCTAGAAAAAATAATCAAGTAACTACTTTAGGAAAATTTTTAGATCCTTTAGCTGATAAGATGTTAATTAATGGAACAATGGTCTTTTTATCTTTAAATTTTCCTAGTTTATCATCTCATTTAACTTTCCCATTCTTTTTAGTTATTTTAATGATTATTCGCGATTTAATCGTTGATTCTTTAAGATTTGTTGCTGCTAGTAAAGGAAAAGTAATCGCTGCTAATATCTTTGGGAAAGCTAAAACAGTTAGCGAGATGTTTGCAATTACTTTCATTTTATTAAATGGTTGGCCATTCTCTTATTTTGATGCTGCTTTCCCAAATCTATTACATATTAGTGATTTTATTGCTTATTCAGCTTGTTTTTTATCTTTATTAAGCGGAGCAATATATTTAAAAGATAATTATAAAGTATTACTTGAAGAATAATTTTTAAATAGTATTTAAAAATTTTATAATTATAGTTAATGAAAAACTTAACTTTAGCTAAACTATTAATTGAAAACAATTTAACAATCGGTTTTGTTGAATCTTTTACTGGTGGATTAGCCGCAGCTAAATTAGTTGATATTCCTGGGGTAAGTAAAGTCTTTTTAGGAAGCTTAGTAACTTATTCTTCCTTAATTAAAGAATCTTTATTAAATATCGATAAAGAAATTATTGATCAATATGACGTCGTTTCAAAAGAAGTCGCCTCTTTAATGGCTAAATCCGGAAAAGAGATTTTAAAAGCTGATATTATTATTTCTTTTACTGGGGATGCTGGACCAACAACAAGCAATGAAAAAATTAAGGTTGGAACTGGCTATATCGGAATTTTATTTTTCGATGAGTTAGAAGTGGTTGAGTTTATTCATCCAACTTCACGAAATAAATATCGTTATGACGCTATTTCTTTAGCATTTGATAAATTAATTAAAAAAATTAAAAATTATAGGGATAAAAAATTAAATTAAAACGTTCTTGTATATAGAAAGGATAAAATTTAATTAAAAATGGCAACAAAAAATAAAAAAGAAAATTTAAATAAAAACATAAGTCTAGAAGAAATCTTAAAAGAAGTTAATGAACAATTCGGGGCTGGTTCAGTCATGTGTCTAGGTGAAAAAAATGCGATTGATTTAGACACTTTTTCTTCTGGTTCAATTTTGCTTGATGAAGCTTTAGGAGTAGGTGGTTATCCTAAAGGAAGAATTATTGAAATTTATGGCCCAGAAAGTAGTGGAAAGACTACTTTAGCTCTTTCAGCAATCGCAGAAGTTCAAAAAAGTGGTGGTAAATGCGCCTTTATTGATGCGGAAAATACGATTGATCCTGAGTATTCAGCAGCTTTAGGGGTTCAAATTGATAAGCTAGTCTTATCTCAACCAGCTAGCGGAGAAGAGGCTTTTGAAATTGTAGAAGCTTTAGCTAAAAGTGGAGCTTTTGAGTTAATTGTTGTTGATAGCGTCGCTGCTTTGGTCCCACAAGTTGAACTTGAAGGAATGATGAGTGAATCTTCGGTTGGTTTACAAGCCAGGATGATGTCAAAAGCTTTAAGAAAGATTGCTGGAGTTTTAGCCAAAACAAATACTAGTGTAATTTTTATTAATCAATTAAGAGAAAAGGTCGGGGTTATTTATGGAAATAATGAAACAACAACCGGCGGTCGAGCTTTAAAATTTTATGCGACGATAAGAATTGATATTCGTCGCTGTGAAGCGATTAAAGATGGAGTTAATGTAATTGGAAATACCGTTAATATTAAGGTTGTTAAAAATAAAGTCGCCCCTCCATTTAAAAGTGTTAAACTCGATATAATTTATGGAAAAGGAATTTCAAAAGAAGGCGAAGTTTTAGATTTAGGCGTCTCATTGAATTTAATTAAAAAATCTGGAACTTGGTATGAATATAATGGTGATCGAATGGGGCAAGGTCGAGAGACTGCTAAGCAATTTTTAAAAGAGCATCCTAATATTTTTGAGCAAGTTAAAGGTGAAATTTTACGCCTAAGAAAAGAATTAAAAGAAAGCGGCAAAGGATCAGAAATATTAAAAAATAAAAATGAAGATATAATTGATGATCCAAAGAAATTAGAAGCAGCAATTGAAAGAGTAAATAAAGAAAAAGGTAATCTCTAATTTTTAAAAAAGCGATAAAATTGGCTTTTTATAAAGTTTATTGATAAAATATATCTAGTGACTGATTGGAGGTAGATAATATTAATTCTTTAAAGCCAATTGAGCTTGACGACTTAAAAGAGTTAAGAAATATGTTGACTCTTTTCTGGAAATCACAGCTTTATGAAGCGAGCAAAGCAGAAATTTTAGAAGATATTCGTCGTTTGCTTAATCCAAAATGTTTTTCTTATTTAATTATGCATGATGATAATATCGCTGGATTTATCTATGCAAATGAAAAATATGGCTATAACAATAATATCGAATATTTATTTGTTAAAGCAGAATATCGTAATTTAGGTCTAGGAAGCTTTGCTTTAAACGAGATTAAAAAGATTATTTTAGCCAATGATAATGATCGAGTCCAAATCGAAGTCAATCCTTCTAATGTTAAAGCTTTAAAACTTTATCATAGTTTAGGATTTGATAATATCGACACTATCACATTATCAACTGGAATAGTTGGTGAAAAAGAAGACATTAAATTGTTTAATCTTGATTTTAAGATAAATAATCGCAATCTCTTTAGTTACAAAAATAAGAAAAACGACTAAAAATATCTATTATTTTTCACGCTAATTATTTTTTATATAATTAGCGTTTTTTTATTTTTTTGATAACTTTTTATCTAGAATTGTCATTTTAATTTGTTATAATTTCTAATGTAGTATCAAAAGATGCTTTTAGATATATTTTATTTAAATTTTTATTTTTTCTTATTAGTTCATAAAAGAAAAAGATACATAAAATAATATTGATATTTAATAGTAAATATTTTTAGTTTGATACTCTTAAACTTTATATTTTTTAATTAGGAAAATATAAGAATGAAAGGATGTTACTATGGAATGGTTATACGCGATAATCGGTTTAATCGTAGGCGCATTACTTGGATTTTTACTTTGCTATTTTATTCCTCATTTTTCTAAAAAAAGAGCTGATAGCAAAGCAGAAAAAATAATCAAAGCTGCCGAGATTAAAGCCGAACATATTCAAAAAAATGCCACTCTTGATGCTAAACAAACTGTTTATGAAATGAAACAAGAAGCAGAAAGAGATATTAAAGAAAGAAAACAAGATGTTGTTGTTAAAGAAAATGCTTTATTGAAAAGAGAAGAAAGCATCGATAATCGCGATGCTCAACTTTTAAAGAAAGAACAAGTTCTTGAAGAAAAAGAAAAAATGGCTGATAAGCAAATCGAAGATAATAAAAGAAAACAATCAATGTTAGATCAAAAAATTAATTCGATTTTAGCTGAACTTGAAAAAGTTGCTAATTTAACTGAAAAAGAAGCTCGTGAAGAAATCTTTAAAAGAGTTGAAGAAAAAGAATCGATTAATATTACTAAATATTTAAAAGAGAAAGAGGAAGAAGCTGAAAGTAAAGCTGATGATGTAGCTAAAGATATTATCGCTAATGCTATTGCTCGTCATTCT
>CASEST010000043.1 GCA_949290725.1 uncultured bacterium | reverse complement strand
TTTGCGGTTAATAGTGAAGAAAAAGACCGCGCAAGAATAAATGAAGTAGTTGATGAAAGAGCTCTACATGAAATTTATCTTTCCGCTTTTAAGTCGACAATAGTCAATTCATCACCAGTCTCTGTCATGTCTTCCTATAATAAAGTAAATGGAGTGTATGCCTCAGAAAATAAATATTTATTAAATGATGTTTTAAGACAAGATTGGGGTTTTAAAGGATTTGTTGTTTCTGATTGGGGCGCGGTAAATAATGCTACCTTATCGATCAAAAATGGCTTAGATTTAGAAATGCCTAATGGCTTCAATATAAATTATTTAAAAGTTTTTAACGATTATAAGAAAGGTTTGATTGATGAAAAAGAGATTGATGAAGCGGTTTATCATCTTGTAAATGTAGTCGAAAAATATCAAGATAACAAAGTTTTAGCATGCGATTATAATGAACATCATAATTATGCAGTAAAAGTCGCAAAAGAATCGATGGTTTTATTAAAAAATGATTTTAATACTTTACCTTTAAATAAAAATGATTCAATCTTATTTGTTGGAGAATTTATCAATCGTCCACGTTATCAAGGGCTAGGAAGTAGTGTAATTAATTCTTTTAAAGTTAATGCTTTCTTAAAGGAAATTAATAATTATTCTTCACATTATGTTTATAAAAGAGGATATGATTCTGTTTCTTTATCAAAGTCAAAAAGTTTAATTAATGATGCAGTTAAAAATGCTATAGGAAAAGATAAAGTTGTTATTTTCCTTGGATTAACAAGTTTGATTGAAAGTGAAGGATATGACCGAAAAGATGCTTCATTACCAGAGTCACAATTAAAATTAGTTGATGAAATTTGTAAAGTTAACGAGAATGTTGTTGTCGTTTTAGAATGCGGTTCAGTCGTTGAACTTCCTTTTGCTGATAAAGTTAAATCAATTTTATATGCTGGACTAGGCGGTGAAGGTCTTAATGAAGCTATCCTATCTATTTTATATGGTGAAACTAATCCAAGTGGTAAATTAAGCGAAACTTTCTTTAAAAGATTAGATGATTCATTAATGAAAAATTATTTAACCAATAATAGATTCGATAATATTCATAAAGAATCGATTTTCGTTGGTTATCGATACTATGCTTCACATCCTGAAAAAGTACTTTATCCTTTTGGTTATGGTCTTTCTTATTCCTTATTTGCTTTATCAAATTACAATATTGATCATGATGTTTTAAATAAAGATGAGAAAGTTAAAGTATCTTTAGATGTAAACAATTTAAGTTCTATAAAAGGTAAAGAAGTAGTTCAAATTTATATTTCTAAACCTAATGACCAAGTTTTTAATCCTTTAAGAGAATTAATAGGGTTTAAAAAAGTGGAAGTTGAAGGTAACTCTTCTTTCCACGTGGAAATAGAAATTCCTTATGAAGCTTTTTCCTACTATGATATAAATCTTCATCGTTTCATCGTTTTAGATGGAACATATAAAATTGAAGTTTGTAAAGATAGTTTAACCCCATTAGTGACATTTACTATTAAAGTAAATGGAATTGAAAAGAATTCAGCTTATATAAATAAAGCAAAAAAATATTTCGATAGAGAAGTAGATAATCTAACTATTGAAGATTATAAAGAAATCGATCCAGAAGCAAAATTAATCGATTTTAAAGAAACTAAATTAGTTTATGATGAGAATTCTTCAATTTCTTTAGCTTTAGAATATAAGTCAAAAGGCGCTAAATTACTTTATCAAATCTTAAAAAATGTTCCGATGATTAAAAAAGATAATTTTATTAAATCTATTATCTTTGATTCGCCATTCCGTCAACTATTATTATTTGCGGGTAATGTTTTTAATCAAGATGCTATTGATTTATTAATTAAAATAGTAAATGACGAAGATTATTTAAAAAATATTATAAAATTATTCTCCTTAATGATTAAAGCTAGTAAAAAATTAAAATAGGTTAAACTTTTTATTCTTTTTAGATATAATTTTTATCGTTTATGAATAAATCGATAAAGGGAAGTTTAATTTTATTGATTGTCTCCTTTATTTGGGGAATTGCTTTTGTTTTTCAAGCCAATGCTGCAAAATATATGGATGCTTATAGCATCCTTTATTTGCGTTCTTTTATTGGAGCTTTAAGTTTGCTTCCTGTTGCGATTTTTTCTTTAAAAAAAGATAAAAAAGAAAATAAAGTTTATGCTAAAAAGGATATGACTATCGCCCCGATATTATGTGGAATAGCTTTATGTTTTGCCTCATTATTTCAACAATTAGGAATGGAGGAAGTAAGCGCTGGTAAGACTGGCTTTATAACTTCTTTATATATTGTTTTAGTACCGATATTCTCTTTGTTCTTACATAAAAAATGTGGGATAAATGTTTACATTTCAATTGTAATTGCCTTGCTTGGCTTAGTTTTATTATCTTTTGATTTTTCGAATGGCTTTAGCTTTAGTATTAGCGATATTTTAATTTTGATTGGAACAATATTTTTGCGATACAAATTTTACTTGTTGACCACTATTCTAATCGTTTAAATCTATTTTATTTATCAATGGGACAACTTTTAATTCAAGGGATCATCTCTTTGATTATCCGATTAATTTTAGGTTATTCAGAAGGATCTTTTGTTGCGATGTTTAATTTAGAATCGATTATATCTATTATTTTTATAGGAGTTTTTTCCTCTGCGATTGCTTACACTTTACAAATGATTGGGCAAAAGAGTGTAGATCCAACAATTTCATCATTAATTCTTTCATTAGAAAGTGTATTTAGTGCAATTAGCGCAGTTATTATTTATCAATTTTATAAATTTAGCGATGTTGATCAAAATATGTCCATCCAAGAAATTATTGGTGCTTTAATAATGTTTATTGCTGTTATTCTTTCTCAACTTCCTGAAAATTTATTTAAACGAAAGATAAATAAAAGCAAAGAACAGTAAAAATCTTTCTTTTACATCAAAATTTACTTTTGTTCAAAACTAATTTCTTAAATTAATTATTTTTTTATTTTTGTGTTATTGACTAATGTTAACTTTAGGCTTTATTCTTTAAATTGAAATAGAAAAGGAGACTTTTATGAATAAGATTGCTTTACAGATTAATAAGATATGTTTAGCAGCTATGTTTTTAGCTTTAGGTTGGTTAATGCCTTTTATTACGGCTGAAATACCTCAATTTGGACAAATGCTTTTACCAATGCATTTACCAGTTTTCTTATGCGGTTTTATTTTAGGGCCTGTTTATGGCGCTTTTATTGGATTTATTACTCCAATCACAAGAAGTTTAATTTTTAGTATGCCACCAATTGTTCCTACTGGTTTATCTATGGCTTTTGAGTTGATGGTTTATGGCGCTGTTTCTGGTTTGCTATTTATATTTTTAGTTAAAAAAATTAAAAAAGTTGACTCATTATTAGCTATTTATATTGCCTTAATTAGCGCAATGATTTTAGGAAGAGGAGTTGGGGGAATTTTCTCTTATCTTCTTACTATTGGTAATGGTGGAGTTTATGATGCTTCTATTTATTGGGCTTCATTTTTTGCTAATGGATGGCCTGGAATGATTTTACAAATTGTTTTAGTTCCTGCAATTATTCGCTTACTTTATGGTTTAAAATTACTCGATAAATTTATTCCAAATTATCATTTAAAGAAAAAGGAAGTTAATGAAAACAATTAATTAAGTCTATATGTTAAAGAAAGATTTTCTTAAATTAAAAGAAAGAATTAATGAATTATTAATATATAAAGCAAAAATCATTATTGGAATCGAAGGGAATTCGACTTCCGGAAAAACTCATTTAGCCGATTTAATTAAAAAGGAATATTTAAATGAGGTTGATATTATTCATTTAGATGATTTTTATTTAAGTAAGAACGATCTAACTAATAAAGAAAAATTATCTATATATGATGGAAATATTGATTATTCTAGATTCAATGAAGAGGTGGTTAAGCCTTTATTAAATAAAAAAGA
>CASEST010000042.1 GCA_949290725.1 uncultured bacterium | reverse complement strand
GAATAAGACAAATTGAAGCTAAAGCTATTAAGAAACTAAAACATCCAACAAAGCAAAAAAAGCTTGATGATTTTTCTAATTAATGAAATCTAAAGAAATATTTTTTAACAATATCCCTTCGCATTTAATAATTAATGATAAATCTATATTTTCTCCAAATGCTGATTTATCAAATTATTTTAAGTTAATTAGTAATATTCCTTTATTATCTCAAGCTGAAGAAAAAATATTAGCTGGAAAGGTTTTGAAAGGCGATAATATTTCTCGTAATAAAATGATTAATGCTAATTTACGTCTAGTTGTTTATTGCGCAAAAAAATATAATTATGATATCGTTCCTCTTTTTGATTTAATAGAAGAAGGTAATGTTGGCTTGATAAGCGCAGTTGATCGTTTTAATCCGTCGAAGAATACTAGATTTTCAACTTATGCAGTTTATTGGATAAAAAAACATATTTTATCAACGCTTTCAAAATATAATGTTAATGCCTCTTTCGATACTTTAGATCTAAATAAAAAAATTAATGAGATAATTAAAGAATATAAGAGGAAAACAGGGAAAAAGGCAACAGTATATGATTTATATTTGCTTTTAAATAAAAAAGTACCAATTTATAAAATCAAAAAAGCATTAAGAGCTTTTTCTTTTCTTTCAATTGATGACGATAACTTTTATAACTCGGATTTAGTTAAATTTATAGCTGATGAAAATAGTTTTAACCAAGAGAATTTTGTTTCTTTATTAGATAACAAGGACATAATTAATAAAAGCATTAATGTTCTAAACGAGCGTGAAAAAAATATTCTCGAACTTCATTTCGGATTTAATAATAAAGAAAAGTTAAGTTTAAAAGAAATTGGGAATATTTATAATGTTTCTAAAGAGAGGATACGTCAAATTGAAAAGGAAGCTATTTTCAAATTGAAAAAAGAAATAAAAAGGGAAATTAAAAATGCAAATAAGAATTTATGAACTTTCTAAATTAATCCATAGTGAAAATAGTGGTGTTTTTGATGTTGGAAGTGATCATGGATATTTATTATTGCTTTTAAGGGATTTATACCCAAATATTTCTTTAAAAGGAGTAGAAAATAAAAAAGGACCATTTAATAACCTTAAAAAAAACACCGCATATAAAAATATAAACATTTCCTTAAGCGATGGATTAGATGATTTGACAAAGGAATACACTTGTGTTGTTTTAGCTGGCATGGGTTTTAATAATATTAATCAAATTATAAATAAAAACCTTAAAAAATTAGAATTTATTCATCAAATTATTATCGATTCTCATACAAATATTGATTTGATTAGGAAGTTTATTGTAAGTTTAGGTTATTATATTGACAATGAAAAATGCTTAATTGAAAATGGTATATATTATGAATTGATTTCTTTTTCAAAGGGTGAAAAAGATTATAGTGAATTTGAACTTAAATATGGTCCAATTCTATTAAAGGAAAAATGTGATTTATTTATCAATCATTATAAAGAAATCAATAAAAAAATTTTTACCATAATGGACAAATTAGATGTTAATTCGCCTAGATATCAAGAATTAAAAAAAGAATATTTATCTAATGAAAGGGTTATTGAATATGAAAACTAAAACAATCTTATATAAATTATCTAAAAAATTCCCTAAGTCGATTGCTAAAAAATATTATGATTTTCCTGGTTTACAAATTGGAAAATTAAAAAACGATATTAATAGTATTTTATTGTGCCTTGATTTCGATGATATTGTTTTTAATTATATGAAAGAAAACGATTTGTTCGATAAAATTGATTTAATTATTACGCACCACCCTTTTATTTTCGGAACTTACAAACAAGTTTTGAATAATGACCCACTTAAACTCGAATTAACTAATAAAATGTTAGAAAAAGATATCCCAATTTATTCATATCATACGAATTTTGATGAAGGTAAAGATGGGATGAATGATGCTTTGGCGAATAAATTAAATTTATTAAATATAAGACCATTGATTTCTGATCCGATGGCTAGAGGCGGAGAGTTAGAAGAAGAAATGGATGTGCAAGGTTTTTCTAAATTTGCTAAAGAGAGATTGAATGTAGCTTATGGAGAATTGATTGATTGTGGTAACAAGATTATTAAAACAGTTGCCATTGTTGGTGGTGGCGGATGGCATAGTTATTTAAATGCTAAGAATGAAGGTTATGATATTTTTATTAGCGGAGATATTCCTCACCATGGTAGAAGAGGGGTAGTTTTGAATCATTATAACTATTTAAATTTGCCTCATGAAATTGAGAAAATTTTTATGGAGCAAATGGAACGAAATTTATTAGAAATTGATGCCAGTTTGAAAATTTATAAAGTTGATCATGAAGAATTACCAAAGATCATCTAGAATATCTCTAAACGTATAGCAAACATCAATATCTTGCGAAGTGGCTGAAACAATTGCCGCTTTTTTTCTTATATATCTTTCATCTCTAAAATCTAAATCAAGATAATCATCGGGACGATTTATTAAATATGTTTCTTTATTACGACTTTTTAAGTAATTAAAAATCATATTTGCATTTGAACTATTGTGACTGCCAACAACAAAATAAACATCGTATAAATGTAAAGTATCAATTATATTATCAATCCTAAGTTTTAAATAAGGGCAAAAATGATTATAAATTTCAAGTCCATATTTAAAATTTGATTCATTAATTTTTTGAATGGCATCCTCAATCGGATAGGTGCTCTGATTAATTAATATTATTGGTTGCTGAATAGTATTGAGATTAATTTCATCAATAGTTTTTACAATTTGAATATTTGTTGAATTTAAATATCTAGTCGAAACAATTGCCTCTATATGTTCCTTATCGCCAATATAAATAATTTTTTTGCCATCACATTTAATAGTCGATAATTCATCGTTGATTGTTTTAATAAAAGGACAAGTGGCATCGGATAAAAAACTTTTAGTTGGATCTATTTCATCCTCTAAATCTTTAAAGTGACCATGAGCAGAATAGACATACATTGTTTTTTCTTCTTGAAAAAGATGCATAAATCTTATTAAATCATCATATTCCATATCGAGTGTTCTTATTCTTCTTTGCTTCAATTGACTACTTACTTGGACATTATGTACTAATTGACCCAAGATAACTATTTCTCTATGTGGATAGTTTATTCTTAAATCAAAAGCTGTTCTAAGTGCTCTTTTTACTCCGGGACAAAAGCCAGAGCAGTTTTCTAAAACTTCGAATTCCATGTAATAATTTTAACATTTATAATGATTAAAATCACAATTTAAGTTAAAATTTAAGAGTATGAAATTTAGTTCGTTTAATTTAAAAAAAGAGATTATTGATGCCTTAAATAAATTAAATTATGTCGAGGCAACTAAAGTGCAATGTGAGGTTATTCCTAAAGCCTTAAAAGGTGAAAATATCATCGTTAGAAGTGATACTGGTAGTGGGAAAACTCATGCTTTTTTGATACCTATTTTAAACAATATAGATTTTAATAATGGTGCACAGGCTTTAATTATAGTTCCTACTAAAGAATTGGCACTTCAAACTTATAACTTTTTTAAAGAATTTAAGAATTTTTTTCCTCGATTATCAATTAAATTATTTACAAGTGGTATTGATGTAACAAAAAATGTTAATGACTTGGAAACTAATTCTCAAATTTTAATATCAACTCCTGGAAGAATTAGTGGATTAATTGAAAGAAATAATGTCAATTTATCAAATATCCGTTTTATTGTTTTAGATGAGATTGATATGCTTTCTGAAAGCGGTTTTTTTGAAGATATTGAAAAAACAATAAATCTAATTGATTATCAACAAATGATGGTATTTAGTGCGACCATTTCACAATTTATAAGAGTTTTTTTAAAAAAAGAATTGCCTAATGATCGAATTATTGATTTAGAAAAATCAACAGATAATTTTATTAAACATTATTTTATAAATACCAAACATAAACCTTTAAATGAAAGTGTTGATTTATTCATATCTAAATTTAATCCATATTTATTATTCATCTTCGCCAATAAGAAGAGTGAAGTTAATGATATCTATCTACATTTAAAGAAACAAAAAATTAATTGTGGAATTATTTCTGGCGAATTATCTCAACGAGAGAGAAAAGCTATGTTAAGAAGAGCTTTAAATAATGAGTTCCAAATTATTGTTTGTAGTGATTTAGCCTCTAGGGGCATTGATATTCCTAATGTTAGCGATGTTTTAAGTGTTGATGTCCCAAATAATATCGAATATTATTTACATCGCGCTGGTAGAACAGGAAGAATAGGAAATAGTGGCAATTCCTATGTATTTTATAACAATGAGACAATTGATAAAGCTAAAAGACTTCTTAATATTGGAGTTAGGCCATCATATTTAAAGATTAATGGCTCTGATATTGTTGAAGATAAAAATCCTGATTTAAATAAAAGACCTAAACGTGTTAATCCTGAATTAATAAAGGAAATTAATATTGAAAAATCTAAAGTAAAGAGTAAAAAAGTTAAACCAAACTATAAGAAAAAAGTTAGAATTGCAGAAGAAAAAGCAAAAAGAAGGTATAAAAGGAAAATAATAAAAGAAGATATACGAAGACAAAGAGTTGAAAGATATAGAAGTGAGGGTAGAAAAAATGGATGATATATTAATTGGCTCACATGTTAGTATGTCTGGGCCGCATTATTTTTTAGGAAGTGTTCGTGAAGCCTTGTCGTATAAGGCAAATGTTTTTATGTTTTATACTGGAGCTCCTCAAAACAATGTAAGAACTCCAATCGAAAAATGTAAAATTCCAGAAGCTATTAAATTAGCTAATGAAAATGGGATAGTCATTGATAAAATTGTTTGTCACGCCCCATATATTATCAATTTAGGTAATATTGATCCTGATAAATTTAAATTTTCACAAGATGTGTTGAAAAATGAAATTTTGCGTTGTGAACAATTCTTTTGTAAATATTTAGTCTTACATCCGGGTTTACACATGCATAATGGCGTCGAAATTGGTATTAAAAATATCATTTTAGGTTTAAACAATGTATTAAATTCTATTGATACTAATGTAGTTGTTTGTATTGAAACTATGGCTGGTAAAGGAACGGAGGTCGGTACTACATTTGAACAAATAAAAGAGATTATCGATGGGGTTGATAAAAAAGATAATATCGCTGTTTGTCTTGATACTTGTCATATTAATGATGCTGGATATGATGTGGCGAAAGTTGATGAAGTTATAAATGACTTTGATTCAATAATTGGGCTTGATAAATTGAAGGTAATTCATTTAAACGATTCAAAGAATTTTAAAGGAGCTCATAAAGATAGACATGAAAATATCGGCTATGGGACAATCGGGTTTGATACGTTGTTAAAATATGTTTATCATCCAAAATTAAAAGACATTCCTAAAATCTTAGAAACGCCATATATTGATGGCAATCCACCATATAAAAATGAAATCGCAATGATAAAAACCAAAATTTTTAATGAGTTTTAGCTTAAATTTAATATTTCTTTTTTTAGATCACTGATGATATTTTTTTCATCAGTGATTTTTAATACTTTTTTATTTTTAAATTTAATAAATTTGCCATTTGCCCCAGCTATACCTATATCAGCATTTTTGCCTTCACCTATCCCATTTACAATACAACCCATAATTGCAATTTTAATATTTAAATTATTTTCCTCTAAAAAAATAGCAATATCACTAGCCAGCTTGTCGAGGTTTTTAACCTTGCATCTACCACAAGTAGGACAAGAAATTATAGTTGGGTAATTTGGATATAGTTTAAGATCGTGCAACATTCTTTTTGCAGTTAAAATTTCTAATTTTGGATTTTTTGTTAAAGAAACTCGAATAGTATTTCCAATTCCTGAAATTAACAAGTTCGAAAGCCCGATTGTTGAACGAATAATTCCGATATCGTCAAAACCGCTTTCAGTAACACCAATATGAAGCGGATAGTCGATTTCTTTAGCTAACTTTTTATATATTTTAATTGTTTTTAAAGCATCTGAAGATTTTATACTAACAACCAAATTAAAAAAATTATTTTTTTCAAAAAAAGAAATAGTATCTTTAGTTAATTGGATAAGTTTATTAATTGAGTTAATATTTTTGCCTTGATGAGTAGTTGAGCCTTCGTTTAGACCGATTCTTATTGCAACATTATAATCCTTAGCAAAATTAATTAAATCTAAAAGTTCATTTTTTGGAGTATTAATTGGGTTAATTCTTATTTTATCAATCCCGTTCTTAATTGCTAATTTCGCTAGTTTTGTTGAAAAATGAATATCGCCAATAATAGGAATCGTGGTGTTAGCTTTTATTATTTTTATAGCATTCGCATCATTTTCGTCTAAGATAGAAACTCTCATCATTGAAGCGCCAAGTTTAGCGCATTCATTTATTTGCTTAATTACTTGATTGGTATTACTAGTTTTTATATCGCACATTGATTGAATTAAAACATTATTTGATCCGCCTAATGTGATATTTCCGATTGTTATTTTTTTAGTTTTTTCTCTTAAATTCATATGAAATATTATAATTAAAAAAGGTTATTAATAGTAGAAAAAATCTCGATATTGTGTTAATATATTTAAACTTGAAAGAGAGGAGAATTTTTTTATGCGCGATAACATTATTTTGAAATGTACAGTTTGTGGTGAAGAACAATATATTACTTCTAAAAATAAAAAGAACAATCCAGATCGAATTGAAAAAAATAAATTCTGTCCACATTGCCGTAAAGTTACAGTTTTTAAAGAAAAGAAATAGTCTTTGATTCATGGTTAAGACTTTTAGATTTGATAACATTTATTCGGATGAACTTTGCTCAAACACATATGTTATTGGCGAAGAAAAAGGTCCATTTTTAATTGTTGATATTGGCACAACTAATGAAAGAATTTTTGATTATTTAAAAGGACACCATACTTATTGTTTAGGGGTGCTATTAACTCATGGACATTTTGATCATTTTAGAGGGATAGCAAATTTCTTAAAAAGATATAATTGTACTGTATTTATTGATGAAAAAGATAAAGAATTATTAACTAATCCAAGATTAAATTGTTCAAAGATGTCTGGGGAGAATATCTCTGTTGATTTAGATAATATTTATTATTTAGATGATGAAGATGAAATAAATTTCATTAATAAATATTATGTTAAGATTATCGAAACCCCCTTCCACACCAAAGGAAGCGTTTGTTTTTTAATAAAATCAGAAAATGCTTTATTTACCGGTGATACTTTATTTAAAAATAGTATTGGAAGAAGTGATTTACCTACTGGAAGTAATAAAACAATTAGTTCCTCTTTAAA
The DNA here is from genome assembly GCA_949290725.1 of uncultured bacterium. Classification (GTDB taxonomy): domain Bacteria; phylum Bacillota_I; class Bacilli_A; order RFN20; family CAG-826; genus Onthovivens. The sequence goes on along the minus strand of CASEST010000042.1, from coordinate 2,320 downwards.
GAAGATAATTAATTTAAATGAAGATCTAAATGTTTATCCTGGTCATGGTGAATTGACTACTTTAAAACTAGAAAAACAAAAAAATATTTATTTAAAGGAGATTAATAAAGATGATTAATGTTACAGAATTACGTCCAGGCAATTATTTTACAGATGATGGGAATATTTTTTTAGTTCTTGATATTTTGTTAAATAAAACTGCAATGAGAAAAATGGTTGCAAAAGTTAAAGTTAAAAATTTAAGAACTGGAGCTATTACAGAAATGTCGGCTAATAGTGGTTATCAAGTCGATACAATTAGATTAGATAAGAAAAAAATGGCTTATCTTTATGACAATGGCGATTTCTTAGTTTTCATGGACAATGAGACATATGAACAAATTGAAATCTCAAAAAGCAGATTAGAATGGGAAATGAAATTCTTAACTGAAAATTTAGAAGTAGAAATTGTTTCCTATAATGATGAAATATTAGGTATTAATTTACCTGCAAAAGTCGTTTTAAAAGTTACTAATACAGAACCTGCTGTTAGAGGAGATTCAGTTAATAAAGCAATGAAAGATGCAACTTTAGAAACTGGAATTACTGTTAAAGTTCCTTTATTTATTGGCCAAGATGAATTTGTTTATGTTAGAACAGATACTGGCGAATATGATGGACGTGCTAACACAAAGTAGGTAGTTAAATATGACTATTGAAATTTGGCAATTTGTTTTATATTTAATTTTAGCTTTAGTAGTTGGTTTAGTTGCTGGATTTTTCATTTGTCGAGCAATAGTAAATAAACAAATGAGGGATAACCCACCTGTTAATGAAAAAATGATTCGTGCTATGTTCTTACAAATGGGCAGAAAACCAAGCGAAGCTCAAATTAAGGCTGTTATGAATAGCATGAAGAATAATAAATAAGTAAAAAAATAAAGGCCCAATCGTTATAAAATTAACGAAGGGCCTTTTTATATGTATCGTTATAGTTATAAATATATTTAATTATTGCATCGTGATTATTTATTCTAAATAAAGTTATAATTAGCTAAGAAATTAAATTTATCAATTATTTGTTTTTCTTAAAAATGTTATCAATCCATGTTACTTTTGATTCTGTTCCATTAATTAATCTAATTATATTTTGTTTATGCCTGATAATAAGAATAATACAACCAAGAGTCGTTATTATCGGATAATAGATTGAAATTGTTGGGCCGAAATTAAACCACATCATATAACTAGCAATTATATCATTACAATTTGTACCTAAAAAGATAAAATAGACAATCCATGAAAATAGAGTGTAGGCTAAACTCATAACTATCGATGATAATGATACATGTTTAGTTATTTTAAGAGTGATAAAGAAAATAACAATAAAGATTGGTATAGCTAAATAAGAAGTTCCGATCATTAAAGCAACAAAAGTAGATACAATTTTACCGCCTTTGAACTTTAAAAAACAGGAAAATGAATGACCTATAAAACCTCCTAGAGGAACAATATAATAACTTAATTGTGATAAGGAAGTACCGAATCCATACCAATTATATACTAAAAAATTACTATTTCCCTCAAAAATAATTTTTAAAGGTTCGAAATAAGTTACTAAAAAATAAGCTCCGATAAAAGGAAGAAGGATTTTTAATACGTCCAATAAAATTGTTAAAGCACCAGCAAAATGAGAAATAACGCGCCCAACATTTGTTCCGCCAGGATTTTTACTTCCATATTCTCGAGGATCTTTACGATATATTTTCCCTATAATAATGCTGTTTGGGATTGATCCGAAAAGATAACCTAATATAAAAAAAGCAAATATAATTAAAAATGAGTAAACCAAATTCATACCAAATTATTTTACAATATATTAAATTATTATAGAAACTTATTTTCTATTTGCGTAATTTTTTATCGATAAATTTTAATTCCTTAGATAAATATTTAACCGTAAATTAAAATAGTAATTTCCGTTTTATAGTAAGTTCCGTTTTTAACCTACTTATTTCCGTTTTCATATGGTTAAAACGGAATTTACTTTGTTAATTTAACAGAATTCCCTGTTTTTTGCGCACACTAAAATAACAAGGTTATTCCTGTTTAACAAACTTATTTCCGCTTTCTAGCCTCTCCTTTTTCTAATTTTTACCTAAATAAGTTGTTAAAAGTTGATTGTCCAAAGACTGTAATAAATGCCTCTTCAGGACTGTAACCATCTAATGAAGCTAGTTTCCTTCTATTCAATGAAATATTAATTTGTTTAACTCTTTCCTTAGTTAATTTGTCAAGACTTTGACCTTTTGGAAAAAATTGTCTAAGTTGTTTGTTCATG
>CASEST010000041.1 GCA_949290725.1 uncultured bacterium | reverse complement strand
TCTAAAATGATCGATTCTTAAAATATCATATAATTTTTTAGCAGCTAAGATACGTTTCATCCAGAAATCGAAATTTTCGCTTTTAATGAATTCCCAATCATAGATAGGATTACCCCATCTTTGGCCATCTTCCGAAAAATAATCTGGTGGAACGCCAGCAACATGGGTTGGAACATCGTATTCATCGAGCATGAAATCATCTTGATTTGCCCAACAATCAGAAGAGTTATAACCAACATAAAATGGAATGTCGCCCATTAAAAGAATACCATTTTTATTTGCATATTCTTTTAAAATTAAAAATTCTTTATAAGCGATAAATTGAAGCCACTCAAGATATAAAATTTCATCTTTATAAGGAGTGAGATCGAATTTATGTTTATTATAAGCGGCATATTTTTCATTCTTTGGCCATTCAGACCAGTCATTGTAATTGTTTTTTCTAAATAAACAATTGAACAAAGCATACTCTTCACACCAAGAATTTTCCTTTAAGAATTTTTTAAATTCTTTACTTAGAGTATCTTTTTGATTTTTAAAAGCTTCTTTAAAATATTTTTCCTTAAAAGCTCTCACTTTATCAAAATCAACTCTTTTTTCATGTTCATGATAGCTTTTATATTCTTTAATATATCCATTATCCTTTAGATATTCTAAGGAAATATAAATAGGATCGATTGCTTCTCCACATTCACTTTGATAAGGTGATGCAGCATAACCGACCGGATTTAAAGGCAATAATTGCCAAATTTTAATTTTGTTCTCTTTTAATAAATCAATAAACTCATAGGCGCACTTATATAAATCACCAATTCCACATTCATTAGGGAGAGATGATAAAGCCATTAATATTCCATTAGTTCTCATGTCAATTATTATATAAATTCAAAAATAGATTTTAAAGCCACAAAAGTCAATTTTTCTTATTTATTTACAAAATAAATAAGTGTATATTTAAACAAGGTTAAAATAAGGGGGAAGAAATATGAATAAATTACGTAATGTCGCAATCATCGCTCACGTTGACCATGGTAAGACAACATTAGTTAACCAATTATTAAGATGTTCTGATACCTTACGAGATAATGAAAAATTACAAGATCGCGCTATGGATAGTAATGATATCGAAAGAGAAAGAGGAATCACTATCTTAGCTAAAACTACTTCTGTAAAATACAAAGATTATAAAATTAATATTTTAGATACTCCAGGCCACGCTGATTTTGGTGGTGAAGTCGAAAGAATTATGCATATGGTCGATGGCTGCTTGCTTTTAGTCGATGCCTTTGAAGGAACAATGCCTCAAACTCGCTTCGTTTTAAAAAAAGCTTTAGAAGCTCATGTTAAACCAGTGGTTATTATCAATAAAGTTGACCGTCCAAATGCTAATCCTAAAAAGGCTGTTGATGAAGTTTTACAACTTTTTATGGAACTTGATGCTCCTGAAGATTTGCTTGATTTTAAAGTCGCTTATACTAGCGCTTTAAATGGAACTTCTTCTTTAGATCCAGCATTATCTACTCAAAAGCCTGGAATGGAAGCAATTTTTGATTTAATTATTAATGAAATCCCAGAACCTGAAGTTAATCTAGAAGGCCCATTACAAGTTCAAGCAGCTTTATTAGATTATAATGACTATGTTGGAAGAATGGGTATTGGTCGTATTCAAAGAGGGAAAATCAAAGTCGGTCAAAGTGTTACTTGTTCTCGTGTCGATGGAACAACAACCAATTTTAAAATTTTAAAATTAATTGGTTATTCTGGTTTAAAAAAGGTTGAAATTGAAGAAGCTGAGGCTGGCGATATCGTCGCTTTTGCTGGACTTACCGATATAAATGTTGGAGAAACTGTATGTGATTCAACAAATGTTGAACCACTTCCACTTTTACATATTGATGAGCCTACTTTACAAATGACTTTTGGTACCAATTCTTCACCTTTTGCTGGTAAAGACGGTGGAAAATTTTTGACTGCACGACAAATCGAGGATCGTTTATTTAAAGAAAAAGAGAAAGATGTTTCTTTAAGAGTTAATCGTGTTCCAAATAAAGAAGCTTGGGTAGTAAGCGGCAGAGGCGAACTACATTTAGGTATTTTGATTGAAACAATGAGAAGAGAAGGTTATGAAATTGAAGTTTCTCGTCCAGAAGTAATTGTTAAAGAAGTTGATGGAATCAAAATGGAACCTTATGAAGATTTATCAATTGAAGTACCTAATGAATATGTTGGCGATATTATGACTTCTTTAGGCAGCCGTGATGCTGAATTAATCAATATGGACGCTAACGATGTTAATACTAAAATCAATTATGTTATTCCATCTCGTGGTTTAATTGGCTTCGTGACTAATTTTTTAACCTTAACCCGAGGATATGGAATTATTGCCCATACTTATAAAGAATATCGTCCAATCGCCCAAGGAAAGATTGGCGAAAGACAAATTGGAGTATTAGTTGCAACTCAAACTGGACAAGCTACTCCTTATGCTATTGAGCATGTTGAAGATCGTGGAGTTATGTTTATTCTTCCAGGTGTTCAAGTATACGAAGGAATGATTGTTGGTGAAAACAAATATGATACCGATTTATCAGTAAATGTTTGCTTAACTAAAAACTTAACTAACCAAAGATCTTCTAATAAAGATCAAACTGTTGTTTTAAAAACTCCTCGTAAATTAACTTTAGAAGCTTGTTTAGATTATATTAATTCCGATGAATTAGTTGAAATTACTCCTAAATCATTTAGAATGAGAAAAAGGATCTTAAATGATGCTGAAAGAAAAAAATGGCAAGCAAAACAAAAAGCATTAGAAAATAATTAATAAAATAGTTCCGATTAAATCGGAACTATTTTTATTCAACACTCTTTAATGATTCAGCCATCTTGACTTTATTAATTCTTAAAGAAATAAAGACATTAACTACTAAAGCAGTAAGTAATGAAATTAAGATTGATATAATATAAGAAGCTGGATAAACCGAATAATGCCAATAAATTAAATCGGTTTGATTCGTTGATAAGGTTAAATATTCTAATGGAAGCCCTAAGGCTAAACCTAAAAGCGAACCAATAATAGTTAAAATCATTATTTCATAAACTAAACTGCGGCCAATCTCAAATCGCGAGAAACCTAAAACCTTTAAAGTAGCAATCTCTCTAATTCTTTCATTAAAATTTAAAATCGCTAAATTAATTAAAACAATAACCGCTAAAATAATCGCAAATGATTTAATCGTATTAGTCATTGTTTCGACTGAAGAAATATATGAATCAATTCGGCCCAAATTATCTTGAGTAGTCACAATCCCTTCGATACCTAAACTCTCATCATTTTCTAAAGTTTCCTTAATTTCGTTTAATAATTCTTCGTCCTTAATATTAATAAAGCAATTTGTTGTGTTGTTTAAATTAATATCAGCGCATTCCTTATAAATAACTATTCCTTTTAATGAAAAAGAATAGAAGATATAACCAATTTTTTTACTATAAGTTTGATCGTTAATTGTGAATGTTAATTCATCGCCAATCTTTAAATTTAATTTATTAGCACTAGCTTCATCGATTCCGATTTCTTCATTTTCATCCCATTCATTTCCATCATCATAATTAAAGAAGCTTGAGTCTTTATCGAAATAAAAATACATTGATTCTTCAAAACTATCATCATTATATAATCGAGCATTCCCGGTGCCAAACTCTTCTATCTCTTCAATTTGAACACCATATTTTTCTAAGATTAAATCCTCGACTTCGCCATAAGGATGAGAAATTTTATAAGTTAGATTTAAATCATTTCCATAAAAATTATCGATATCAACATTCTTTCCATAATCAATGACATTTTCAATTCCAAAACCACAAATTAATAAGCCAGTGCAGCCCATAATCCCAATAATAACCATAATTGATTTAGTAAAATATACTCGAATATTTCTTAAAGCCATCATTAAGGAAGTATTTTTAATACTCGTTTTAATTTTCTTTGCTTTAAATTTAGGGGATGCTGGACGCATCGATTGGGCTGGAGTTAAGCTTAATTCATGGCGAATAATTAAATAGGTCAATAAGCCAATTAATAAAAGAATAACAATTAGCATTAAAAGCGCATTTAAAAATGGGAATGAATAGCCAATTGGAGGGAGGGAATATAAGATTTCATATTTAATATTCATGATAAATGGAATTACTAATGGTCCAACAATAAAGCCTAATAATGTCCCGATAAAGGAAATAAGCGCAAATAAACCAATATAAAACCATAAGATTTTCTTTTTTGCGATACCTAGAGCTTTCATCGTTCCAATCTCGATTCGCTCTTTTAATATAATTTGGGTAATTGTAGTTAAAACTACTAAAATAGCAACTACGAAAAAAATAATTGGGAAAACATAAGTTAATTTTGTTGATTGAGTAATATCATTTTCAACAACCATTGTTCCACTTAATTCATCTTCTTCTTGAGTTAATAATAAATTATCATTTTCTTTATTTGAAAAATAAGATTTGATTGATGAGATGAGGCTTTCCTCTTCTTCAATTGATAAATCGCTACCATATTTAATTAAAATTTGGTTGAAGAAAGCGTCAACAAATTGAGATAAGTCGCTATTTTCATCATTTAGATCATCTTTAAAATTATTAAAAATAGTTTCAAATTGCTCTAAAGCCGCATCTTCATTTGATTCTAAATATGTATTAACTAAATCTAAGATTGCTTCGCTACTTCCATCATCATGACTTCTTAATATATCAAGCGAATCAAAAATAAATTCAGCAGTCAAATTATTGTTGATGTAGTCAAAAACAGAATTATAAAAAAGAGATGATGAAAGAATAAATGAAGAAGATGAAAAAGTTGAATTTTCAATATTTTCAGCATGCTTCATTGTCCCGTTAACTTTTAAATCTAAATTAATATTATCTTTTAATAATAAAGCGACAATATCGCTCATCGAATCTTTCAATAAAGATGGGTTAGAGGAATTTAATAAACTAATTAATAAAGAAATCATTGTTCCATCATCGCCCAATTTTTCAATTTCATCATTTAATTTTTCATTAAATTCTTCTTCGCTCATATCTTCTATAATTGGATTAATTAAAGAAGTAAAGGTCGAAGAATTTAAAGAAACAGTTAAAGTATCGCCAATTTGATAATTAGAATTATTAGCTTCATTAAAAGAATTTAATAAATTAATATCAACATAGAAAAAATTAGATTCGTCAACATTATCTAAAGTTGTTAATTCATAAGGCTTACTCAAAGAAGGAAGCTCATCATAAATTAAAGCATAGGTTGTTTTATCACTAATTGAAGAAGGAAGCATTAATCTAGTTTCTATATCTGAATTACTAGGTAATAATGAATCTATTTTTTCAACATCTATTTCATTATTTTGATATTCTTCAATTTCTGGGGAGATTGTTAAATATAAATCAGCAATATTAGTTTCTAAATAGACTTCATCAACCCTTTTTCTAATTTCTTTACTATTAGCTTCTAAACCGATAAATAAACAAGTACTAGTCGCAATAATAAAGATAATTGAAATAAATTGTTTGAGATTTCTAATTAAATCTCGCAGCATTTTCTTAAATAAAATACGACTTTCACTCATATAATTACCACTCTATTTCATCAGCTGTTTTAGGATTTGAAATAATTTCATTAGAAACAATTTCGCCATCTTGAACGCGAATAACACGATTAGCAATTACGCTGATTGCTTTATTATGAGTAACGATAATAACTGTTTTATTATCTTCTTTAGCAACTTTATATAATAAATCCATAATTGAAGAGCCGGTTTTAGAATCTAATGCTCCAGTAGGTTCATCGCATAATAATAAATCTGGATTCTTAACTAAAGCACGGGCAATTGCAACTCGTTGTTGTTCGCCACCACTTAATTGGGAAGGAAAATTCTTTTTTCGATCCTTTAATCCAACAAGCTCTAAAACCTCGTTAGGATCGCGGCTTCCCTTATGAATTGAAGAGGCTAAATATACATTTTCATAAGCGGTTAAAGAAGGCATTAAATTATAAAATTGGAAAACAAAACCAATACGATTTCTTCTAAATTTTGCTAATTCTTTCTCTTTTTTTAAAGTAATATTCTCCCCAAAAAAATAATAATCGCCACTACTAGCAAAATCCATTCCGCCTAAGATATTTAAAATAGTTGATTTACCAGCCCCAGAAGGTCCTAAAATGCAAACTAATTCTCCGCGATTAATTTCAAAACTAGCCCCATTTAAAGCTACGATTTCTGCTTCATTTTTCTTTTTATCTCCGTAAACTTTTCTTAAATTTTTAACAATTATCTTGTTATTATCAATATTTTCCATAATCCGACCCTTTCAAATACTAAAGTAATGGAGCGATGATTCTTAATAATGACCACATCCATCTTCTAAATAAAGAAACATTTAAATAATTATCTAATTTTTGTAAAGTTCCTTGATTAATCATCCATTCTAAACTATTTTTAATCTTCCTTAATTCTTCTTGGTTATTGAAAATAAAAACACCATTTTCTAAATGTAAATAAAGCGACCTAAATTCAAAATTGGCCGTCCCGCTTAAAGCCATCTTATCATCAACTATAATCGTCTTTTCGTGATTGAATCCAGGAGTAAATTCAATTATTTCAATACCAGAAAGCATTAAATTAGCATAAAAGCTTTTTGTAACTTGATAGACAATTTTTTTATCAGGAATTCCTGGGGTAATAATTTTTACTTTAACTCCACTTTTACTCGCAGTAATTAATGCATTTTCTAATTCGCTATCAGGAATTAAATAGGGAGTAGAAAGATAGATATAATCTTTAGCAAGACGAATCATTTTTAAATAAATATCGCGAGAAATATCATCATCATCAAAAGGATAATCAGAATAAGGTTGAACAAATTCTTTTTCATGTGAATAAGAATTTTCTAAATATTCCTTATTATTAAAATAACTATATTTATTAAAATCTAACTCTTTTCTAGAAGCAATATAATAAGAAACGAGAAAAGATAATGCTAAACTATTTACTGCCTCCCCTTTAATCATTAAAAAATTATCCTTCCAATAACCAAAGCGGACCCTTTTATTAATATATTCATCAGCGATATTCGCCCCACCAGTAAAACCAATCACTCCATCAATAACAATAATCTTACGATGGTCGCGAGAATTTTGACGAATATTAATCGTTGGAGAAATACGATTAAATGGATAACAATTTATCCCATCTTTTCTAACTTTTTTATAAAAAGAAGAAGGCATTTTAGTAGCTGTACCTACATCATCATATAAAAAATAAACTTCGACTCCTTCTTTAACTTTTTCTTTAAAAATATTATAAAGAGTATCAAACATTTCGCCATTTTCGATAATAAAATATTCAAAAAAGATAAATTTTTTAGCTTTTTTTAATTCTTTGACGATATAAGGGAAACCCTCTTCACCGCTTTCAAAATAATTAAATTTACTATTTTTATGTAGTGGATAACCACACTTTGAAATATATTTAGAAATAGAATAGGCATCTTTATCTAATGCATATTCTTCCTTTAACTCTTTATCATCTAAATAAATATATTCTTCTAAATAATGGTGAATTCGATTATTAATAATCTCTTTCCTTCTTTTAGTAGTAATTTTATGGGCGAACATTAAATAAAGTATTGCCCCAGCAAAAGGGAGAAGCAAAACTACTGCTAACCAAGAAACTTTAAAATCTACTCCTACTTTTGTATTTGGAATAAATATTGCTAGAATGATATTTAATAAAAAACAAACAATTAAAGGAATTAAAAAATAAAAGCGATAAGATTCAAAATTTAATATTAAAAAAAGGAAGACTATAAATAAAGTTACTTCGATAATAAAAGCAATAAAAGTTAAAATAAATCTTAAATGTAAATTTTTCTTTTTTCTTAAAGCCATATCTAATATTCTAATTTAAAATAATAATTAATAAATATAAATTGAAATCAAGTTTTTTAATTGATAAACTTATTAACTTTTCATTAAAAGAAGTAAATAAATTATATCTTAATATTCGAATATTTTAAATAAATATCTAATAGTGTTAGATATTTATTTAAATATCCCTTTTTAAATATAACAATTTAAATATTTATAAAGACAATAAATATTCTTGTATCTCTTGATATGAAGAAACTACTTTTGCTCCAGTATTTAATAAACGAGTAGTGGAGTTGTGTCCTTTAGAAAATAATAAGACATTGAGGTCTAATTCTTTACTAACTTCATAATCATGGGTTGTATCCCCAATTAAAATAGCATTATCCTTATTTAGATTATGAAGTTTGACAAATTCTTTCCCATATTCAATTTTGCCCTTACCTTCTTTATTATTCGCTCCGATAATATCATCAAAATAATCTAAAATATTTAAAAATTTAAGTTGTTCTTGTAAAATATTTATTTCTGAAGCGCTTAATACATATAATTTATAGCCGTTATTTTTTAAAAATGATAAAGTTTCGATCGCTCCTTTAAATAATGGGGCTTCTTTTTTCCATCTTTTTTGATATTCATCTTGGAAAAAATTAGCTTTTTCTTTAAAGTTAATCTTACTCTCATCTAAACCAATGAGCTTATAGTATTCAGAAACAGGATGAAGAAAATGCTCCAAATAAAAATCATAAGAAATTGGTTTAACTCCTGCTTCTTTAATCATTTCATCTTCGATTAAATAACAAAGATATCCATCATCTAAAATCGTTCCATTAAAATCAAAAATAATATTATTAATCATTTTTCTTATTTAATTCCTTAATCTCATTATTTTCATAAGATAAATAGCCATTAAATGGGGTAGGTTCTTTAATAAAAATTTCATTATCAAGAACTTCTTTTTCTTCCATTAATCTATTAAAATCAAAATTATTATCTTTACTAATTTCAGCAAATTCCTTAAAAAGTTTAGATAAAATAAGTTCTTTATTTTCTAATTTAATATCATCAGATTTCAAGAAGTAATCTTTTGTTAATAAAGAAATTAATTTTAATAAATTATTTATTCTTTTTTCTTTTAAAGATGTTAAATCATTACTCGAATCATTTGAAACTTCTTCATTAGTCTTATTGTTTTCATTAATTTCATCAATCAATGTATCACCTTTAATTTCTTCAGCATTATTTTGTTCTTCTTGATTAGAAACTAATTCTTCTTTTTCATTAATTAAATGAATTTCAGTTTCAGTAGCTTCTAAAGTTTCATCATTAGCTTCTTCTTCAATATTCTCTTCATCTTCTTCCCATGGAGCAGTGATTTCATTAGTTTCACTAGCAAAGATTGTATCTTTATCAATTTCGCTTTCTTCCTCTACTTCCTCTTCGTTTAAAGAATTATCAGGTAGTGTTTTATCAAATAAATCATCTTCTTTTTTAATATCGCTTTGGTCTTGATGAATAATTATATCGCTATTTTCGTATTCATCATCAAGAATTAAACTTGAATTATCTTCTTCCTTTTCTTCAACGACCTCTTCTTTTAGTTCTTCAAAAAGATGTTTTGATAAATCAACAGGTTTGTCATCAAAATGATCGTCGTTGCTTAAAGAAGAAAATAAATCCAATTGTTCACTATGTTGTTCCTCTTCAAAATGATTTTCTTCTTTTTTGATATCGTTGCGATTAAACATTTTATCATGGGTTAAATCGTATAACTCTTCGCCATTACAATAAGGGCAAACATCACGATTTTCGAAAACACGACCACAAGAAAGGCAACGATAAGTCGTTGAATTATTTTCATCGCCCAAGGAAATTATTTTGCTGCCATCACTTCCACAAATTGGGCAAGAATCATTACGATCGATTATTTGACCACAAACACTGCATTGATATTTCATAATTACCTCCTCATGAAATTTTCAATATCATCTATTTCTTTAATTATATCTTTACTTAGATTTAAAGAGCCATCTTCAGTTACTAAAATATCATCCTCAATCCTGACACCAATACCTAATTCTTTAAAGTATAAACCAGGTTCATTTGAAATAACATTGCCCTTTTCTAAAGGCAAATCACGATAATTGACCTCACTACCATCATCTAAACAACCTGGATCATGTGTATCTAGGCCAATTTGATGAGAAATTGAATGGAAATAATATTTCTTAATATCTTCCTTATCAGAAATAAGACCAACCTTTAAACAATTATCGGCTAAAAAATCAATTACCAAATTATTTAATTGACGAATAGTGATACCTGGTTTGATTGCTTTTTCAACCATTTTATTGCAATCTAAAACAATTTGATAAATTTTCTTTTGTAATGAATTAAATTTACCACTTATTGGGTAGGTTCTTGATATATCAGCGCAATATAAATTATGTCTAGCGCCTAAATCAAATAAGATTAAATCTTTTTGATCAAGCCTATCTTTACATTCGGTATAATGCAAGCAAGTTGCATTTACTCCAGCTGAACAAATTGTTGGGAATGAAAGTTCGCTATTATCATAATCTTGAATAGTGTAATAAAAAAGTGAAGAAAGTTGGTATTCATATAATCCAGGTTTAATATTTTTCATCAATCTTTGTAAAGCTAAATCTGTTTTATGAATTGCTTCTTTAAACTCTTCTATCTCGCCTTTTGATTTAATCATTCTTAAACGAACAATATAAGGATAAATATTTAATACATTTAAATTTTGATATTTGCTTAAAATCTCTTCTTTTAATTCGTTAGTTGTCTTTGAAGGAGCAATTTTTAACTCTTTATCGAGATCTAAATAAACGTTTTTATAAATTCCGGATTTAAAAATTGATTCAAGTTCACATTCGAGTTGATTTAAATATAAAACATTTTCAACTCCACTTAAATTAAAAGCTTCTTTAGCTGTTAACCTTTTGCCAGTCCATTTTTCAATTGTTTCGTTATATTCATGAACAAATAAGGTTTCGCTAATTAAACCGCCACTTTTTTTAATTAATAAAACTGAGCTATCTTGTTTAACATTAGTTAAATAATAGAAATTGCGATTAACTACAAAAGGGAAATCTTCATCTTCGCTAGACTTTTTTGGAACACTAGCAAAAATAAGAGCAATCGAATTATCCTCTAACTTTTTAACTAATTTATTCCTTCTTAAAATAAATTCTTCGACCTTTATCATAGCAATGCCTTATTTAGTTAACGAAATTAATTCATCAATAATAGGATTAATTTCTTCTAATTCTATATTTTCAACATTTCCATCATCGATATTTTTAGCATTACTAGAAACTAATGGTAATGCTCCTAAAAATTTAATATTTTCATTTTTAGAAATCTCTTCAGCTCTACTCTTTCCAAAAACTTCAATTTTTTCATGGCAATTAGGACAGGAAACATAAGACATATTTTCAATTAAACCAAAAATGTTAACGTTCATCATCTTTGCCATATTAATTGCTTTTTTAACAATTAAACCAACTAAATCTTGAGGAGTGGAGACTACAACAATTCCATCTAAAGGGATTGATTGGAAAGCAGTTAAAGTGACATCCCCAGTTCCTGGAGGCATATCGATTAATAAATAATCTAATTCACTCCATAAAACATCAACATAAAATTGAGATAATAATGAAGAAATTAATGTACCTCTCCATATAATTGGATCATCTTCATTAGGTAATAAAAGGTTAGAAGAAACAATTTTTAAGCCACTTTTTGTTTCGTAAGGAAAAATTAAGCTATGTCCATCACCCTCTAAGGAACCATGGATATTAAAAGCTTTTGGAATTGAAGGCCCAGTTATATCACCATCTAAAATTCCAACTTTATAACCTTTTTTGTTTAAAGAGGAAGCGATTAAAGAGGTAACAAATGATTTACCTACTCCGCCTTTACCGCTAACTACACCAATTATATGTTTAATTTTATTTAATGAATTAGTTTCAAGTTTTTGAACACCTTTACCTCGACTTTCACATTCTTCAGTGAAAGTCTCACAATTATGAGTACATTCTGCCATTTTATAAATCCTTTCTTTTGATATATTCATCTATTTTTATCACTTTAACTTTATAAAGAAATTTCGTATCAATTAGATTTTCATTAAAACTTAAAGGTGATAAAAAATCCAAAATTATTTTATCATTAAATTCAGTCTTTAAGATATCGAATTGATTATTTTTTAAATAATTTTTAAAAATATCGTAACAATTATAATCAATTTCTACTTCAATCAATTTTTTAGGTTCTAAAGTTAATAAAGAAGAAATTTTATATACCTCTTCAAAAGATTTAAGGTAAGTTCTTAATAAGCGACCCGCTCCAAGTAAAGTTCCACCGAAATAACGAATTACAATAATTGCTGAATTAACTAAATTCTTATTAATTAAAGAATTTAATAAAGGAATCCCCGCACTCCCTTTAGGTTCACCATCATCACTTCCTCTTTTTTCATCATTAATAATATAAGCATAACAAAAATGACGAGCTTTAGGATTTTCCTTCCTTAATTTTGTTAAAAAATCATCGAATTCTTCTTTACTATTTGCTGGAAATAAATAACCTATAAAACGAGACTTTTCAACTTCAATTTCCTTAATATAAACTTCTTTAATCGTATAATTCATAAAATTGATTTTTTATATTATAATTCTTATCATGAAAGAACAAAAGAAATGTAAAAAATGTGGTCTACTTATTGATGAAGATTCGATGTATTGCCCTTATTGCGGTTATCAAAATGAGGAAAAAGGAAGTGATTTAGATAATAAGAAAAATAACCTTCAACAAAATAAAAGCAATGAAAATAATAATAAAAATAATTCGTTTTTTAAATTGTTGCGCTTTGAGCAATCGATATTCCCACTTCCAACAAATAAATATTTGTTATTATTTTTAACAGGATTTATCGGATTAAATTTAATTTCGGTAATTTTGAGTTTTATAATTGTTGGTCTAAACCCTTATTTAGCTCAGTTCACGAATAAAGGAACAGCATTATTAAATTTTGCTGTCTATTTAATGATAATCGGAATAATGATTTTATTATTAAATAAAGATTTTTTACCATCATTAGCGAAATTTAAGAAGGGAAGAACCTATTTATATGGCTTTTCCTATGGATTTATGCTCATTGTATTATCTTCCTTAATATCGACTTTATTAAATTTAATTTTTTCTAATAATTCAGTAAATAATAACGAAGCAGCAATTGATTCGGTCACCACTCTTTATCCGGTTTTATCGATTTTAATCTTTGGAATTGTCGGTCCAGTTGTTGAAGAATATGCTTATCGTGTTGGCTTATTCTCTTTATTATTAAAAAAACTGAAACCAGTTTTTGTTTATTTAATTGTTGCAATAATCTTTGGCTTATTACATTTTGATTTTAATGCTTTTTTAAATGTTGACTCATTAGTTATTGAATTAATCAATTTACCAACCTATATTTTTTCTGGGCTTCTACTATGCTATTTTTATCATAAAGAAGGCTTTGCGGTTTCTACTTTAGCCCATATTACGAATAATTTATTTTCATTAATAATCACTTTATTATTGCTTTAATCAATTATGAAAAAAGAAAGATCGATACTATTTATAAATAATTTTGTTTTAAAAATAATTGGGATTATTTTAATGACTTTAGCCCATATTGGAATGTTTATAAGTAGCGATAATCAAGCATTAGCTACTATATTTATTTCACTCGGCTCTTTAGCTTTCCCGATATTCTTATTTTTATTATATGAAGGAGCAACTCACACCTCTAATATTAAAAAATATTTTATAAGAATAGCTATATTAGCTTTAATAGTCTATTTAGGAATAACAATTCTTTCTTTTTTAAATCTATCTTCATTAAATTTTAATATCTATCAATTTGGTAATATTTTTATCGATTTAATCCTTTATCTAGCGCTTTATTATTTTATTAATCTAGATAAAAAGGATAAATATATTTATATTTCTTTAATTATTCTTTATTTTATACTTACTTATTTAATTAAGATTGATTTAGTTAAACTTAATGATTATATTTATTATTTATTTGGAGGATTATTTCCTCAATATTCAATCTTTGGTTTAGCTTTATTTTTAACATATCATTTATTAACTAGTTTATATATTAAAAAAGTTAGTCAAATTGATAATGAATTTCTTAATTCAAATAAATATTATTTATCAAGAAATATTATTTATTGCATATCGCTTGCGATATTTTCTATTATCGCTTACATTTTTACTTACATAGGAGGAAATTATTTAGGTGTAGATAGTGTTAATGAAACTTATATTGTTTTGGCTTCATTGTTTATTATTTTTTATTCCCATAAACTTGGAATAAAAAATAAATTCTTAACATATAGTTTCTATTTATATTATCCAATACATCTAGTTAATCTCTTTCTTATCTTTTATTTTATTTAATTAAACAGGAGGAAAAATAAAATATGTTAGTACATTTAAAAGACACTGGTGAATTCGAAAATTTAGTTAAAAACGGCGATGTTTTAGTCGATTTTTTCGCTACATGGTGTGGACCATGCAAAATGCTTAGCCCTGAACTTGAAGATTTAACAGATGAAAATAGTGATATTACTGTTATTAAAGTTGATGTCGATCAATTTCCTGAATTAGCAGCTAAATTTAATGTTAGAGTCGTCCCTACTTTATTTGTTTTTAAAGATGGCGAAAACAAAAAGAGCGTTAGCGGCTATATGGATAAAGAAGCCCTTTTAAGATTAGTTAAACAAGCTTAATAATTAGTTATATTTATAAAGCCTAGAAAATCCTAGGCTTTATTTTTATTAATTTTCTCTTGAATTGAATGAGTGTATTTGCTATATTATTTAGGCACGCAGGTGTAGTTTAATGGTAGAGCATCAGCCTTCCAAGCTGATTACGCGGGTTCGATTCCCGTCACCTGC
>CASEST010000040.1 GCA_949290725.1 uncultured bacterium | reverse complement strand
ATTTGTCTTATTCTTTCACGAGTAACCCCGAATTCTTTGCCAACTTCTTCGAGTGTTCGTGGTTTATTGTCATCTAAGCCATATCTTAATTTTAAAACTCTTTCTTCCCTTTCGGTTAAGTTACTCATTACATCATAAAGCGCTTCTCGCAACATGGCTTTTGAAGTAAATTCAGTTGGAGAAAGGCTGTCTTTGTCCTCAACAAAATCGCCAAGATGTGAATCATCTTCTTCACCAATTGGAGATTCTAAAGAAACTGGTTCTAATGCAATTCTTTGAATTTCGCGAATTTTAGCTGGGCTCAATACTCCATCCATTTTTTCAGAAATTTCTTCAGCAGTTGGTTCACGACCTAATTCTTGAGTAAGTTGACGTTGAACACGAGTTATTTTATTAATTGTGTCAACCATATGAACAGGAATTCGAATAGTTCTTGCTTGATCTGCGATTGCTCTTGTAATCGCTTGCCTAATCCACCAAGTAGCATATGTAGAAAATTTGAAGCCCTTGGTATAATCAAATTTATCAACAGCTTTTATTAAGCCCATATTACCTTCATCAATCAAGTCTAATAAAGGCATACCTCTTCCCAAATAATGCTTAGCAATCGAAACAACAAGTCTTAAATTAGCAGTGATTAACTTATCCTTTGCCTTTTGATTACCTTTTAAAATTTCGACAGCTAATTGTTTTTCTTCATCAGCATCTAAAAGTGGTACACGACCAATTTCTTTTAAATATAATTTAACACTATCATTTACTTTAACATCATTAAGTGCTAAAGAATCGATATCGTTTAAGCTAATACTCTCTTCATCAGTGGTATCATCATCAAAATCATCATCATCGTAACCATCATTTTCGATTTCTTGCATTGCCGCTTCATCAAAATCAATGTCATCCTCGTCGCGACTCTCTAAAGTATAACCTAAAGATGTAAAGTATTGAAAAATAGAATCAATATCACTATCAGTCAAATCAAATCTTTTAACAGCTTCAACAAATTCATCTTGATCTATGATTTTTGTATCACTATTTTCTTTAACAAATTTTTTTAATATCGACTCTAAGCTTTCAATTTCTTCATCTTCAGAATTTTCATCAACAGCGTCTTTAGCCTTTAAAATTTTTTCAACTTCTTTATTAGCTTGTTCCTTTGTTAATTTTTTTTGTCCTTTAGCCATACTTTTCTCCTTTTTTTCTCTTCACCCTCAATCTCTTTTCTTTTGAAAGCAGCATATGATAATAATAATACTGAATCATCAAAACCATTTTCATTTTTAAGTAGTTCTTTTTGATTTTCAATCGATTTAAGAACCTCTCTTTCATTTTTAATGGAATCGATTAATTCTATTATTATTGATTCATTAAAATCATCGTATAACTTATTCTCATAAATTATATTAGCTATATTTATTAAATCTTCTTTATTCTTAATTGATTTATCTTTTATAAAATTCAAGAAAGTTTCTTTATCCGGAAATAACTTTTTTGTATTTATACATTCATCAAAGTAATTAAACAATTGTTGAAATGAATCATTAACAAACATAGCTCTGTTTATCTTTAAATATTTATAAGCTTCTGAATAATTTAGTGCGAATGTTAATAACATTTTCTCCGAATTATATAAGCGGGTTCTAGAGTACTTATTAACTTTTTCCTCTTTTTCTTCATAAATATTTTCTTTATCTTCGAAATAACGATTAATGTCTTCATTTATTGCATCATTTTTTTGTTGATTTTGTTGTTCCAAAGAAATTTTAGTTTTATATTTATTAACTTTTTCAAGGATAGTGTTTTTAATCGCGTCTTTAGAAAATCCCGTTTTTTCAGATAAAGACTGCACTATGTCCTCAAACATGATTTGTTTATCAGTTTTTGCAAGTATAGGGATAAAAAAATTGACTAATTTTTCTTTGTTTTCATATATAGTCATGTCAAATGTATTATCAAAGTAATTAATAATCCAGATTTTTTTGTCTACTAGATTTTTCAAATAGGATAGTAAATAATCAGAACCGAGAAAATTAATTATTTCATCACAATCCTTATATTTAAAATCAACTTTATTATTAACAAAATGGTAATTTAGGTCATTAGCATCCAATATATTACTTATTTTAAACTCATTATTTTGCCCAGGTTGATCCAAATCTAAACAAAGCAAAATTTCAGCATTAATACTTTTTATTAATCTCAAATGCTCTTTTGTAAAAGCAGTTCCCATTAATCCGACAACATTCTTAACCCCTGCTCTATAACAAGCGATTACATCCATAAAGCCTTCAACAATATAAATCTTGCCAACTTTTCTCGCATTCATAGATGCTTCATAAAAGTTATATAATATATTTGATTTATTAAAGACAATTGTTGAATTTGTATTAATATATTTAGAATTAGACTTAATATCACCAAAAATGCGACAACTAAAACCACAAACTCGATTATCGCTATTTTTGATTGCAAAAGTTATTCTTCCAGCATTTCTATCCTTGAGGTATGAATTTTTTAAATCAATAATACCCGCAGTGTCCAATTCCTTTAAAGAATAGCCTTTTTCTTTAGTCAATAACGAAATAATTTTGTTACCATCATTTAAAGCATAACCTATAGAAAAGTGTCTTATAATCGAATCATCTAATCCGCGATTATGAAGATAATCCAATGCTATTTTTCCTTCATCTGTTTGAAATAAACATAATGAGTAGAAACTATTCACATCATCTAAAATGTTCAAAGATTTTTCAACTTCAGGATTAGTTTTAACATAATTTTTATTTTCTAATTCTGGCATAATAATAGAACATATTTGACAAATTTTTTTGGCAGCTTCTATCCAAGAACAATTTTCAATTTTTTTAACGAATGACAAGGCATTCCCACTTTCTCCACATGAGAAACATTTGAAAATTTGTTTTTCTTCGCTAACGTTAAAATTACCTAAGTTTTTATCATCATGAAAAGGACAAAGCCCTTCATAATTACGACCCTTTTTTTGAAGTTTAACATAATGAGAAACAACATCTATTATGTTACACTTACTTAAAATTTCATCAAAAATATTTTCTTTATTTTGAGAGTTTGTCAAATAAGTATTCCTTTAAATCCTTGATTGCGATTCTTTCTTGTTTCATTGAGTCTCTATCTCTAACTGTAACACATTTATCATTTTCAGTATCAAAATCAATTGTTACGCAATATGGGGTACCAATTTCATCATTTCTTCTATATCTTTTTCCGATACTACCACTTTCATCATATGTCGCAACAAAATTTTTCTGTAATTTACGGCATACTTTTCTTGCTTGCTCAGATAATTTCTTAGCTAATGGTAAAACTGCAACTTGAACAGGAGCAATTCTTGGTGCGAAATGCATTACTTTACGAATCTCACCATTTTCCAAAATTTCTTCATCATATGCATCACATACAACCATTAAAAATAATCTATCAAGACCTAAAGATGGTTCTATACAATAAGGAACATATTTTACATTTAAATCTGCATCGAAATATTCTAAAGATTCTTTTGAAAAATCTTGATGTCTTTTTAAATCATAATCAGTTCTATCTGCAATACCCCATACTTCGCCCCAACCAAATGGGAACTTATACTCAATATCAGTTGTTGCTTTGGAATAGAAAGCTAATTCTTGTTGTTCATGATCTCTAAATCTAATATGATCCATATTAATTCCTAAACCCTTGACAAAAGCATAACATTGACTTTTCCAATATCTAAACCACTCTAAATCGGTTTCAGGAGCACAGAAAAATTCTAATTCCATTTGCTCGAATTCCCTAGTTCTAAAAGTAAAATTGCCTGGGGTAATTTCATTTCTAAAAGCTTTACCAACATTTCCAATACCAAATGGCAATTTTTTTCTAGTAGTTCTTTGAACATTTTTAAAATTTACGAAGACGCCTTGAGCTGTCTCTGGTCTTAAATAAACTTCATTCGAGCTATCTTCAGTAACACCCATATGAGTTTTAAACATTAAATTAAACTTTTTAATATCAGTCCGTTCCGTCTTATTACAAACTGGGCAAAAAACTTCATTCGTTTTTAAAAACTCATTAAGTTCTTCAAAAGTCATTCCATCAACGTCAATTTTAGGATATTGATTATGAATTAAATCGTCAGCACGAAACCTTGCATGACAATTTTTACATTCGACTTGAGGGTCGTTAAAAGTTTGAACATGCCCGGTCGCCATCCATACTTTTGGATTCATTAAAATCGCAGTATCTAAACCAACGTTATATTCGGAATCAGTAATAAAAGTTTTCCACCAAGCATCCTTTAGATTTTTCTTTAATTGGCTACCTAAAGGCCCATAATCCCAAGTGTTAGCAAGGCCACCATAAATGGCGCTTCCTTGATAAATAAAACCGCTTGTTTGCAAGTGGGTTGTAATAACATCAAATTTAAATTCTTTTATATCCATAATATTCCTCTTACATCTCTTTTATTATATAAATAGAGTAAAAAACGTCAACACATTATAAGGGTATCACAATAGCATTATATTGTTATAACTTTTTAAATATATCCCAGAATAATTTGATAATATATTTGAAAAAATATTAAATAACTTTAAAAAATTATTTCTAGATATTTTTATCGAATAATCAAATTCAGATAAAATTTTATAATTTGCTAAATAACTAGAAATCATATTATACGGATCTAAACCTAGATATACTAAAATTTTATTATAAAAAAATATTAGATTATAAAACTTATCAGAAGATTCATCTTCTATTCTTTTTATAGTGCCGAAAACTAAAAGAAAAAAATTTTCATTATAATCATTTTTTATTAAGAGAATTTTAATCAATATTTCTGAAAGAAAATCTAAAACTAATAACGAAGTAAAATCATTATAGGCTTTATTGAGTTCGAAAATCGGATAAAAACTTTTTAATTTAAAATACTTGGTTGGACCTTTATAAAGTAAAAATTCTCCATAAGAAAATTTTTTAAGATTAGAAAAATTTTCACTATTCAAATTCAATATAGTCGCTTCAATTAACTTATTTTTATATAAAATTGAAATTATTCCGCTTTTTTCCTTATAAGGAGTTATAGATAAAATAATTCCCTTTAATTTTTCCATTATTTATAACCAAGTTTTGCCAAAAAACCGCTAGAATTTTTCCAATTTGGCTCGACTTGAACTAATAATTCAAGATTAATATTATAGCCTAATAATCCTTCGATTTCTTTTCTAGATAAAATTCCTATCTTTTTAATCATTGACCCTCTTTTACCGATAATTATTCCTTTTTGTGAGTCTTTCTCAACAATAATTTTTGCAAATAAATTCTTTTTATTTCTAAAATCTATATCATCACATAAAACAGCAATTGAATGAGGAACTTCTTCTTTTAGCAAATATAATGTTTTTTCGCGTATAATCTCTTGAACAAGAAATTTAAAATCCCTATTAGTGATGGTCTTAGTGTCATAATACATAGGGCCTTCTGATAGATATTGTTTTATCTTTTTAATTAAATCATCTATATTAAATTTCTCTAAGGCGCTTATTTCAATTTGTTCAGAATCAGGGAAAAGAGATTTATATTTTTCCTTTAATTCGTTAATCAAGAGAATGTTAGTCAAATCTATTTTATTAAAAACTATAATGACAGGGGTATTAAATCGCACATTCTTTGTTATAAAAACATCATTTTCACTATATTTTTTAGAAGCATCCACGAGTAATAACACTAAATCATTATTTCTTACATTATAATAAGCAATCCTATCCATCTCTTTTTCAAGTTCTGTTTTAGGTTTATGTATTCCAGGAGTATCGACAAAAATAATTTGAGAATTCTCGTCGTTATATATACCTTGAATAGCATCTCTAGTCGTTTGGCTTTTTGGGGAAATAATAGATATTTTCTGTCCTATTATGGCATTTAAAAGAGTTGATTTACCAACGTTAGGACGGCCTAAAATGGTTACAAAACCACTCTTAAATATTTTTTCCATTATAATTCGCTCCCATCAAAAAAATATGGTAATAACTCACTAACTTTAAATTCCTTAACATCGCCATGAAGATTTGCTAAATAAACCACGACATCGCCGTTAACTAAATCACAAAGAACTTGCCTACAAGCTCCGCAAGGTGAAATCGGACCTTTAGTATCTCCAACAACAGCGAATGCAATAATATCATCTTTTCTAATTCCTTGAGAATATGCTGAAAATAAACAACTTCTCTCGGCACAACATGTTAAGCCATAGGAAGAAGATTCTATATTGGCTCCATAGAAAACTCTTCCATCTTTAGTTAATAAAGCTGCACCAACTTTAAATTTCGAATAAATTGCATAAGAATTTTCTCTAGCTTTAATAGCCTCTTTGATTAAATCGTTTTTATCCATATAAATATTAAATCCTTCCAATATTTTATCCTGTAATGAAAACATTATTTTTTCATCATCTTTTTCCATATGATCATATCCTAAAAGATGTAATAAACCATGTACGAATAAAAAGCACAATTCTCTTTCAATAGAATTACCATATTTTTCTCTATTTTCATTTGCTATATCATAACAGATATAAATTTCACCTAAATCTATTGGAAAATTGCTTTTAATTGTTTTTTCGCTTTCATCATCTAAAAAGGCGAAAGAAATAACATCAGTCTCACGATCAATATTTCGATAATTTAAATTAATCTGATGAATCGTTTCTTTATCAACGAACGTCACCGACATAATAAATTCTTTTTTTAAATCTAATATCTTTAAAGTTCGATCTGCTAATTTTTTATAAAGTTCATCATATTTAGATAAATCAATCTCAAGAGTATTTGTTATCGTTAAGTCCATTTAATTATTATATAATAATTAAAATAGTTTTTTTAGTTGTTTGTTAAATAATAATAATAAAATGACTGATAAAAATTAAATTCAGAATTTTTTT
>CASEST010000039.1 GCA_949290725.1 uncultured bacterium | reverse complement strand
ATATTTATAAAATTCTTTAAAAGTATCTTTCTTTAAAATATCAGTATGTAAAGCCGCGACACCATTAACCGAGAAAGAAACATAGATTGCTAAATTAGTCATATGAATCATTCCATCTTTAATGATAGACATTGTGAATTTTTCACCATCACTAGCTCCAACTTTATTTGCCCAAATCAAGAATCGACGATTAATTTCTTCAATAATCATGAAACAACGTGGGCATAAATCTTGAACATATCTAACAGGCCATTTTTCTAAAGCTTCAGCCATAATAGTATGGTTAGTATAAGCGAAGCATTTCGAAACAATAGCATAAGCCTCATCCCAACCATAATTATTTTCATCCATCAAAAGTCTCATAAGCTCAGGAATAGCCAAGATTGGATGAGTATCATTGAGTTGGAAAACATATTTATCAGCAAAATTATCTAATGTACCATAAACTCTTTTATGTCTTCTTATAACCGATTGTAAGCCTGCAGAAACAAAGAAATATTGTTGTCTAAGTCTTAATAATTTACCATGTTCTGTTGAATCATCTGGATATAATCCATGACATAACTCATAAATGGTTGCTAAATATTCTTCAAATGATTGATTCTTTGGAATGTTATCTTCACTTGGTTGAGCACTCCACAATCTTAAAGTATTAGCGACTCCATTACGATATCCAGCAACATATACATCATATGGGCAAGCCCTAACTTTAATTGAATTAGCAGTTTTAATCGAATAAGATCCATCTGCCTTTAAATAAGTTTCAGCATTACCATAAAAATCTACTTCGCAACTATGTTTTGGTTTTCTAACTTCCCAAACAAATCCATTTGATAACCATTGATCAGGTAATTCGACTTGTTTTTCGTTAATAATCTTTTGCTTAAAGAAACCATATTCATAGCGAATGCAATTGCCATTTCCTGGATATCCTAAAGAAGCAATTGAATCTAAAAAGCAAGCAGCTAAACGACCTAAACCACCATTTCCTAAACCGGCATCAGCTTCTTCATCCTCTAATTTACCAATATCGATTCCTAGTTCTTTTAAGCCATCTTTAGCAATATTAAAAATGCCAAGATTCATCATGTTATTGGTTAACAATCTACCAATTAAAAACTCCATTGAGAAATAAATTAATTGTTTTCCATCATGTTTAGTAATAGCTTGTTGAGTATTACGCCAATTAACCCCAGCATAATCTCTTACTAATTCGCCTAAAATATCAAATTGTTCGCTAATATGAGCTTCATTAGGATTTTTGCCATATTTAGCGATAATTCGTTCTGTATATTCTTTTTTAAATTCTTCCTTATTTTCAAATATCATATTTTTCTCCTTGAATAAAAATTATCAAAATACTTATTGATAAAATGTTTTAATCATAAAACAAACTTGAAAATACTCATAGATTTTACAAAAATATTAGCTAGAATTAAAGATTTTTTAATGTATTTTAATAATTTTAAAAAATAATAGGTTGTCCTATTATTTTTCTTCACCTTCTTCGTCAAATCCAGATTTATATTTAAAAATCATTGCAGCAAAAGGTGCTAGTTTAGCTGTTAATTTATATGGTTTGTTTTCTGGACCATATTCACTAGAAGATAATGGGAGTCCATTATAGGCATTACTTCCACCATAAACATCCTTATCACTATTAAAGATTTCTTCATATATTCCAGGTCTTGTTAATCCGATATCATAATATTCATAATAATTAGGAGTCATATTATATATAAATACAAGATGTGAATTTTTTACTCTTCTTTCAAAGGCAAAAACAGAATCATTATTATTATCAACCATCAGCCAATTGAAATGAACTGGGTTATATTCTTCAAAATACATCGCTTCTTCATAACGATAAATCAAATTAAGGTCACGACACAAACGGGAAATAGAGTCGTGTTTTGGGAATTTTTGTAACTCCCATGGTAATGATTTATTTTCATTCCACTCATCCCAAGATGCTAATTCATTACCCATAAAATTAAGTTTTTTACCAGGGTGACCATATTGATAGGTATATAAATTTCTAACTAACGCAAATTTAGTATCATAATCGCCCCGCATTTTATTTAAAATAGTACCTTTCCCATGAACAACTTCATCATGTGATAATGGCAATAAGAAATTCTCGCTAAAGAAATAAGCCATTGAGAAAGTCAATTTATTATGTTCATATTTTTTATAAATTGGATCGAGATGATAATATTTTAAGGTATCATTCATCCAACCTAAATCCCATTTATAATCAAAACCTAAACCATTCCAATCAGTTGGCTTTGTAACTCCGGTAAAATCTGTCGAATCTTCAGCAATCATCATTACATCATTATGCGCAATATGAATTTTGCCATTTAATCTTTTAATAAATTCGGTAGCTCCAGTATTTTCACCATTATTTTTATTGCCATCCCAATAAACAATATTAGAGACAGCATCGCATCTGATGCCATCAAAATGGAAGTAATCGATAAAGAAATTCATCGCACTCATCAAAAAAGATCTAACTGGGTCTTTGCCAAGATCAAATTGTTTACTTCCCCATGGAGAATACATATGATTATCGCCATATTCATACATTGGTGTTCCATCAAACATAGATAAAGCCCAAGGATCAGTCGCAAAATGTACAGGTGCAAAATCTAAAATTACTCCTATCCCTGCTTGATGCATACGATCAACAAAAGACATCAATTGAAAAGGATTTCCATATCTTGAGTCAACTGAATAAAATCCAGTTGCTTGGTATCCCCATGATCCATCAAAAGGATATTGAACAATAGGCATTATTTCAATATGGGTATAGCCTAAATCTTTAAGATATGGAATTAAAAAATCGGCTATTTCTTCATAGGATAAATTTCTTCCATCTACTTTGCCCCTCCACGAACCAAGATGCATTTCATAAATTGACATAGGGCGATCGAAATTGCGATCTCTAGTATTTAAAAAAGGGCGATCATACCAAATAAAGCCATCAATATTAAATAATCTTGAGCAGCTTCCTGGACGATATTCACTAAAGAATGCATATGGGTCTGCTTTATCAACATAATTTCCATTAGCATCTTTAAAGTGATACTTATAAAAAGAATAATTGTGTAAACCAGGTATAAATATTTCAAAAACACCAGAACCATCTACTTTTTCCATCTTATTAATTCCTGGATCCCAATTATTCCAATCTCCAATTACCGAGACATCACTCGCCATTGGAGCATATAATCGAAAAGTAACTCCATCGACAATTTTTTTATGTCTAACTTTCTTAAAACGACTTTGATCTTTCTTTAAAGGGACATCGATATATTCGTAAACTTCCTTTTTTTCAAAATGTGCACCGAAATATTTATATGCTTCTATCGTTTGTCCGTTTAGAAAATCATAAAGTAAGCCAAATGCCATATGTAAAAACTCCTAAAAATTCTATTTCAATTATACAACAAAGATAAAACTTTTTTGAGATTAATTTTTATAAAAATTTATAAGTAATTAAATCAATAAAAATTTAGCATCAGTCCT
>CASEST010000038.1 GCA_949290725.1 uncultured bacterium | reverse complement strand
ATCGTAATTCCGATATAGAAAGTTTATCGTTAGATAATTTTAAGGCTCTTACTATTGTTGATAGTGATTATCCAAATGCTTTAAAAAGCATCTATCGACCACCATTTGCAATATTTTATAAAGGAAACATTGATTTATTGATCAATATTTCTAAATATCATTCACTAGGAATTGTTGGAAGTCGAAACATGAGCAATTATGCTAAGAATATGACGATTAAAATTATAGGTGAATTAAAAGAAGATAGTTTAATTGTTTCTGGTTTAGCTAAAGGAGTTGATGCCTTAGCTCATCAAGAAGCAATAAATAATAAGATTCCGACAATTGCGGTATTAGGTTCAGGAATAAATAATTGTTATCCAAAAGAGAATAGTAATCTATATGATGCTATTATTAAAAATAATGGCTTAATAATTTCTGAATACCCTTTCTCTTTAGAAGCTAATAAAGAAAATTTTTTATTTCGTAATCGAATAATCGCCGCTTTATCTAATTGCATATTTTTAGTTGAATCTTATGGAAGAAGCGGCGCTTTTTCTACAGCGAATATGGCTAGTAGCATTGGGAAAAATGTCGCCTGTTTACCTTATGAAGCTGATAAAAATTCAAATTGCAATCTTTTAATAAAAGAAGGAGCTTACTTAATAGAAAATAGCAAAGACTTAAATGAATTGTTTTAAAATTTTAAGATTATAAAAAATCTATAAATATTATATATATTTATAAGGAATAAGATAATAAAAATGGGCTTTACAAATATTTAAATTATTTATATACTGCAAAAACGAAAAGTATGAAATTAGTTATTGTTGAGTCACCTACAAAAAGTAAAACTATCGCCCATTATCTTGGGGATGGTTATCAAGTTGAAGCATCTAAAGGACATGTTAAAGATTTAGCGATTTCTGGGAAGGGCGGATTAGGAATCGATATTGAAAACAATTTTGAACCACGCTATATTATTTCTAAAGATAAAATAACTTTAGTTGCTAATTTAAGAAAAATTGCTAAGAACTGCGAAGAAGTTATTCTTGCAACCGACCCTGATCGTGAAGGAGAAGCAATCGCTTTTTCTTTAGCTAAAGTTTTAGATTTACCAATTGAAACTACTAAAAGATTGGAATTTCATGAAATTACTAAAGATTCAATTACTAAAGCGATAAAAGAACCAAAAACGATCAATATGAATTTAGTTCGCTCTCAAGAAGCAAGAAGAATAATCGATCGAATTATCGGTTTTAAATTATCTACTTTATTAAATTCGAAAATCAATAGTAAAAGCGCTGGAAGAGTTCAATCGGTAGCATTAAAGTTAATTGTTGATCATGAAAAAGAAATTTTAAATTTCAAAAGCGAAAAATTTTATGATTTGTTAGCTTCTATTATCTTAAATGATAAAGAATATAATTTAGATTTATATAAAGTTGACGATAAAAAAATAGAACATTTTAAAAGCGAAGAAGAAGTTGATAACTTATTAAATAATTTAGCTAAAAAAGTTAGTGTTTATCAAATCGATGAAAAAGAAAAATTTGTTAAAGCAAGCGAGCCATTTAGAACATCAACTCTTCAACAATCTGCTTTTTCTAAATATGGATTTACTACAAAAAAGACCACTTTCTTAGCTCAAGAATTATATGAAGGTATTGAAACTGATGATGGTTTAGTTGGTTTAATTACTTATATAAGAACGGATTCTACTAAATTAAGTGATACTTTTATAAATAGTGCTAAGGAATATATAACTTCAACTTTTGGAAGTGAATATTATAAAGGCGAAAGTACTCTTAAAAATGTTAAAAATGCTCAAGATGCTCATGAAGCAATTCGCCCAACCTCGTTAACAAGAACTCCAAATGAAATGAAGAAGTTCTTATCAAATGATGCTTATAAATTATATAAATTGATCTTTGAAAGAACTTTATCTTCTTTAATGAGCGATAAAAAAGTTTTATCAACAACAGTTTATTTTAAAGACTCAAATGTTTTATTTAAATTAAGTGGTAATAAAACTTTATTTGCTGGTTATGATGTTTTTAAAAATGATGAGGCTGATTTAAACATTCCTTCATTCAAAGAAGGAGAAGTTTTTGATTTAGCTTCTTTATCAAAAAAGGAAGATCAAACAAAACCACCTGCTCGTTATAGCGAAGGAAAAATTGTTAAATTAATGGAAGAAAAGGGCATTGGACGACCATCAACTTATTCTTCAACTATACAGACTTTAATTCAACGAAAATATATTACCTCATCAAAAGGTATTTTAATTCCAACTGAACAAGGTATTTTAACTTCAAATGTTCTTTCAAAATATTTTCCTGATTTAATAAATACTGAATATACCGCTGAAATGGAAGACAACCTTGATAAGATTCAAAATGGAGATGAGGATGAAAAGAAGGTTATATCTGATTTTTATTATCCATTTATCGAACATTATGATAAAGTCAAAGACGAAATGTATAAAGAGCCACCAAAAACAACTGGGGAAAAATGCCCTCTTTGTGGTAGTGATTTAGTTATCCGCAATGGTAAATATGGCCAATTTGTTGCTTGTAGCAATTATCCTTCTTGTCATTATGTTAAAAAAGAGGAAAAAGAACCACCGAAAGAGGTTGGAAGAAATTGCCCAAATTGCGGTGCTCCACTTGTTTATCGTAAGAATAAAAAAGGCGATACATTCATTGGTTGCTCACGTTTCCCTTCTTGTCGCTATATTGAAGGCAATAATGAAAAAGAAGAACCAAGATATTGTCCTAAATGCGGTCAATTATTAGTGAAAAGAAGAAGCAAAACGGGTTATTTTTATGGTTGTTCCGGTTACCCAAATTGCAATTATATGGAGCCAATAAAAAAATAAAAATGAAAGAGATGGTAATTAATATTATTGGAGCTGGTTTAGCTGGAAGTGAGGCGGCAAATTTTTTAGCTAATCATGGGATAAAGGTTAATTTATATGAAAGAAGACCTAAGGTTGATGATAAAGCTCATACAACTGGCTTATTTGGCGAACTTGTTTGTTCAAATTCTTTAAAATCCAAAAAGTTAGATAATGCCTGTGGATTATTGAAAGAAGAAATTAAGCAATTAGGATCAATTATGATGGAAGCAAGTGAAGTTTCTAAGATTCCAAGTGGAGATGCTTTAGCAGTTGATCGTGAATTATTTGCTGAATATATAACTAATAAATTAAAAAATAATCCTAATATCAATATTATTAATGAGGAAGTTAATGAATTTAAAGAAGGGATTAACCTTATTGCAACTGGTCCTTTAACTTCAAAAAAATTACTAGATAAAATTCAAGATTTTAGTGACAATCAAATTTATGGCTTTTATGATGCGAGCGCTCCAATCGTTTATAAAGATTCAATTGATTTTAATAAGGTCTTTTTTAAGTCTCGTTATGATCAAGATGATGGTAGCTATATAAATTGTGGGATGTCTAAAAGTGAATATTTAACTTTTTATAAAGAATTAATTAATGCAAAAAAAGCATTATTACATGAATTTGATAAAGAATATTTTGAAGGCTGCTTACCGCTTGAAGTTATTGCTTCAAGAGGAGTTGACACTTTAAGATTCGGGCCTTTAAAACCAGTAGGTTTAGAAAATAATGGTAAAGAATATTATGCGGTTGTTCAACTTCGTCAAGACGATTTGATTGGAGATTTTTATAATTTAGTAGGTTTTCAAACAAACTTGACCTATCCTGAACAAAAAAGAGTTTTTTCTTTAATTCCAGGTTTAGAAAATGCAAAATTTGCACGTTATGGATTGATGCATCGCAATTCATATGTTTACGCTCCAAAAATTTTAAATGAGGACTTATCTTTAAAAGCAGATAAAAATATTTTTATTGCTGGGCAATTAAGCGGCGTTGAAGGATATGTAGAAAGTGCTGCCTCAGGTTTACTCGCTGCAATTTATATTTATTTAAGATTAAAAAATAAAGAATTTAAACCATTAAGCTTTAATACGGTTTTAGGAGCTTTAATTCGCTATATTACTCATACAGGAGCAAATAATTTTCAACCGATGAATGCAAATTTTGGTATTATTTATCGAGCTAATAAAACTGATAAAGAAATTGTTATTTCACGTAGTTTAAAAGAAATTGAGAAATTTAAAGAATATATAAATGACTAAAGAACAAGCCTTATTTTTAGACTATTTAAGACATAATTTAAATTTTAGTGAAAACACCATTAAATCTTATCAACAAGACATTTCTTTGTTTGAAGATTTTTTATTGAAACATGAACTAGATTTTCGAAATATCTCACGCGATGATATTCGTTTATTTATGCAAGAGAGGTTAAATCATAAAACTTATCGTGGCAAAAAAGAAAATCCACGCAGTGTTAGAAGAAGAATTTCAGCTTTAAGAAAATATTATTCTTTTTTATATGATAAAAAGATGGTTTCATCTAATCCTTTCTTATTGATTGTTACTCCTAAAAAGCATGATAAATTACCTGAAGTTTTATATGAGTCACAAATAGAAGAATTATTTGAAAATAATAAAAAAAGAACAGATATTTTAGCTTCTCGTGATCAAGCATTATTAGAATTGATGTATTCTTCAGGTTTAAGATGTAGTGAAGTTGTTAATTTAAAATTGCATGATATTGAATTTAGTTCGCGTTATATGCGCATTGTTGGTAAAGGAAATAAGGAGCGTATTGTCCCATTTTCTTTAGAAGCTAAAAAATCGATGATGGAATATGCAAAAAATTTAAGAGGAACACTATTAATTGAAAACAATAAGAAAAAAAGTGAATATTTTTTCTTGAATTCTAAAGGGGAACAATTAACCACCCGAGGTTTAGAATATATTTTAAAAGAAATTGTTAAAAAAACCGGTCTTTTACTAGGTTTTGATTTGCATCCACATGTTTTAAGGCACTCTTTTGCCACCCATTTATTAAATAATGGTGCTGATTTAAGAATGATTCAAGAATTAATGGGTCATGAATCGATTAATACGACATCAATTTATATGCATGTTAGTAAAGCAAAAATGAAAGATGAATATCAAAAATATTTTCCTCAAATATCAAGCAAAAAGAAGAAATAAAATTATTGAATACCCTTATCAATAAGTCTATAATTATATTACTTTTTGAGTTTTTTTATGCTCAAAAAGAATACACACACTATGAATTCAATTTCCACGTCTATAATTTTTATAGGGAGATTGTTCGAAGTAGTGGAGGCTTAACAAATAAGGAGGAGACTTAAATGTCCGAAGAAACAAAAAGCGTTACTCTTGACGAAGCTGCAGAAGCTGTTAAAGAAAGCGAACAAGAGGAAAAATTAGAAGCTGAAAAAGCAGCTGACGAACAACAAATGGCAGAAGTTGTTTTTGATCCAAATGCCCCAATTATTACTTTAAAAAAATTACTTGAAGGTGGTGTTCATTTAGGACATCAAACTAGAAAGTGGAATCCAAAGATGAAAAAGTACATTTATTGTGCTCGCAATGGAATCTACATTATTGATTTAAACAAATCAAAAGAAGGAATTGAAAACGCCTATGCAAAATTAAAAGAAATCGTTTTAGAAGGCGGTAAGGTTCTTTTAGTTGGTACAAAAGCCGTTGCTAAAGATATTGTTAAAGAAGAAGCAGAGAGAAGCGGTTCTTTATACATTACAAATAGATGGCTTGGTGGTACTTTAACTAATTTTAAAACTATTCAATTAAGAATTAGAAAATTAAAAGAACTTGAAGCTCAAGAAGAAGAAGGCGCATGGGATAGACTTCCAAAGAAAGAACAAGCATTATTAAGAAAAGAAAAAGAAAAATTAGCTAAGAACTTAGATGGTATTAAGGAAATGAGAAAAATTCCTAATGCTTTAGTTATCGTTGATCCAAGCGAAGAAAAAATTGCTATTAGAGAAGCAAACAAATTGAATATTCCTGTTTTTGGTATTTGTGATACTAATTGTGACCCAGATGGCATTGATTATGTCATTCCAGGAAATGATGATGCTCAAAAGAGTGTTAAATTATTAATTTCAGTTTTAGCTGATGCTGTTGTTGAAGCTAAAGGCGGTCTTCCAGAAATCGCTTATAGCAAAGATGATGGCGAAGAAGTTACTATGAAAGATGCAATCAGACAAGCAGATAGAGAAAATGCTTTAAGACTTGCTGCAAGAAGAGAAATGCAAAGAGAAAGAATGGAAAGAGAAAAAGCAAGATTTGCTGCTCGTTTCCAAAATAAAGCTAATCAAACTGCTGAAAAGAAAGAAGAAGTCAAAACTGAAAATAATAGCGAAACAACCAGTGAACAAACAAAAGGAGAATAATTAATGGCA
This sequence comes from uncultured bacterium, assembly GCA_949290725.1. Classification (GTDB taxonomy): domain Bacteria; phylum Bacillota_I; class Bacilli_A; order RFN20; family CAG-826; genus Onthovivens. The sequence continues at coordinate 22 of CASEST010000038.1, read as the reverse complement.
AACATTGAATTAATCAAAGTTT
>CASEST010000037.1 GCA_949290725.1 uncultured bacterium | reverse complement strand
TGATGGATGAATATATTAATGGAAATAGTCCATATTGTTGGTATTTAGCTTTAGATAATAATAAAATTGTTGGAGGAATTGGGGTTATTGAAAATGATTTTCATGACCACCAAGAGTTAAAACCTAATATTTGTGCTTTATATGTTGAGGAAGAATATCGCAATAATAAAATTGCAAAAAATTTATTAAAAGTAACCTTAGAAGAATTAAATAAACAAGGAATAAATCCTGTTTATTTAATTACTGATCATATTAATTTTTATGAACGATATGGTTTTAAATTTTATTGTCTAGCTAAAGATATTAATACTTTGAATGATAGCCGTATTTATATCTATGATAAAAATATTGATAATTATTTTAATATTTAAAATTTAAGAGGCAATAATGAAGAATAAAGATTTAATTTTCCCTAATTGTTTTAAAACATCAGTATATTTAAAGAATATAATTAAAGCTAAAAATATTATTGTTGGAAATTATACTTATTATAATTCATCTAAGGACAATCCTTTAGATTTTGAAAAGAATAATATTTTATTTAATTATGAATTTTTCAATGAAAAACTTATTATAGGTAATTTTGTTTCTATTTCTGAAGGCGTAACTTTTATCATGGGAGCTGCTAATCATCGTTTAAATTCAATATCTACTTATCCATTTAATATAATGAATGAAGAATGGGCTAAATATTCTACCCACATATTGATGAATTGCCTCATAAAGGCGATACAATTATTGGTAATGATGTATGGATTGGACATAAAGCAGTAATTATGCCTGAAGTTAAAGTAGGTAATGGGGCGATAATTGGAGCTTATAGCATTGTTGCAAAAGATATTCCAAGCTATGCAATAGCGGTTGGAAATCCAGTTAGAGTAATAAAATATCGCTTTGATCAAGAGATGATTGATTTATTAAATAGATATTAATGGCGGAATAAAGAAGAAGACGAAATTAAAAAGATTTTACCGATTTTAATTTCACCTGATTTAAATAAAGTTAAAGAATTTATTAAAGATGAATTAAAAAATCAATAGAATATAATTAAATTTAAAAAGAGGTAAAAAAATGAAGATAACACTTATTAGCGGAGCCGCTTCGGGATTAGGTAAAGAATTTGCTAAATTATATTTTAAAGATAATAACAATCTTTTACTTATTGATATCGATATAGATGGTTTAAATAAACTAAAAGAAGAACTAGAAAAAGAAAATAAAAATAATTTAACAATTGATATTTATAAAATCGATTTAACTTCTTTAACTGAATTAAATAAATTAAAAGATTATATTATTTCTAAATCATATTTTATTAATAATTTAGTTAATTCAGCTGGATTTGGAGACCGCGAAGACTTTATAAAAATGGATATAAATAAAGAAATTAGTTTAACTAATTTAAATTGTAATGCTTTATTATATTTAACCCATTTAGTGATTAAAGATATGGTTAAAAATAAAGAAGGTCATATTATCAATGTTTCATCAATCGCTGGATTTATGTCTGGACCTTTTATGTCAACATATCACGCTTCTAAAGCCTACGTTTTGCTTTTAAGTGAATCGATTGGCTATGAAGTTAAAAAAGATAATGTTAAAGTTTTAACTTTATGTCCTGGCCCTTTTAATTCAAATTTTGTTAAGTTAGCACACAATGATTATACTTTTAAAAAGATTAAACCATTAGAAGCGAGCAAAGTTGCTCTTTTAGCTTATAAAGCTTCAATAAAAGGCAAAAAATTATTAATTACCGGTTTTAAAAATAAATTAACTATCTTTATTTTACGTCTATTCCCTCGCTCTTTAATTGTTAAAGTAAGCGCTAAAACAATGAAAGAAGACGCTTAATTAATTTTATGGAATGGAATGATTTTTTTATTTCTTTAAAAAGCAAAAAGTATTATCAAGATCTTTTATTATTTTTAGATAATGAATATAAAAGTGAAATAATATATCCAAAAAAAGAAGATATTTTTAATGCTTTTAAATTAACTCCTTTTAATAAAATAAAAGTAGTTATCATCGGTCAAGACCCATATATTAATGAAAATGAAGCAATGGGTTTAGCTTTTAGTGTGAAAGAAGGGGTTAAATTGCCTCCATCTTTAAAAAATATTTATTTAGAAATTGAAAATGAGTTTAATATTATGATGGATTTTTCTAATGGCGATTTAACTTATTTAGCTAAACAAGGAGTTTTTTTAATCAATCCAATTTTAACAGTTAAAAAAGGATTATCATTATCGCATAATAATTCTTATTATCATCAATTTTTTATTGATTTATTAGATTTTATTGATCAATATAATGATAATCCAATAGTTTTTATGTTGTGGGGCAATAAGGCTAAAAGTTATAAAAAGCATATTTTAAATAAGAATCGTTTAATTTTAGAAACTGCCCATCCTTCTCCTTTGGCAGCTAATAATATGGGTTGGTTTAATTCTTTTATATTTAAAAAAGCGAATGAATATTTAAAAGCTAATAAACAAAAAGAAATTAATTGGTCAAACAATATTTTCTTTAATTAAAAAGTAAGAAAGAGTATACTTTCTAATATGGGTGCTAGTGATACTGGCTGAGATAAAAGTAGTTACTTTTGACCATCAAACCTGATCTAGGTAATTCTAGCGTAGGAAAGATATTTTTAATTTATTTTTTACCTAGAATTAATTATTATTCTAGGTTTTTTATTTATAAGGAGTTAAAAATGGAAAATAGTTCATCGGCAAACAATCTTTTAAAAAGTAATCATCTTTACTTTTTAGTTACAAACATCGTTTTATATTTAGTGGCTTCTGTTTTTATTTTCTTTCCGGTAGTTCATCTTAATGGAGAGACGATTGAAGATTTATCGCTTACTGGAATAAACTTATTAGTTGGAGGAACAATTGAAGGATTAGGAAATTTATCGACTAATATTATTTTTGTTTTATCTTTTGCTTTTCTTTTAATCTCTTTTATTTTATTTATTTTAAGAGGATTAGTTTTTAAAGATGAAAGTAAGAAAAAATTAGTTAATACATTAACTATTGTTTCGATTTCAACTTTATTAATTTCAATTTTCTTTTATATCATCATCTCTTATACTTTTTTAAATTTATATCCAAATTTAACTAGTTTAATTAGTGAAGTTACTGTCGATAACTATTGTTTGATCTTTATTTTAATTATCTATACTTTAATTTTATTAATTAATACAACTTATATTATTCGTAAAGAAAATAATCATGCTACTCGTGAAATTGCTGAAACTGCGATGTTTGTCGCTATTGCGGTTGTTTTAGATAAGATTAATATCGATGTCGGGGCAACTGGGGGAAGTATTAATTTAAGCATGGTACCTTTAATGATCATCGGTTTAAGATATGGTTTTATTAAAGGAATAATCGCTTCTTCAGTTTATTTTGGAATTATCACTAATTTAACCGATGGATGGGGAATTCAATTTTATCCATTTGATTATTTTATTGGTTTTTTAGGTTATGGTAGTAGTGGACTATTTTATTCCTTATTTAAATTAAAAAATAAAGATAAAGAATTTAATGAAAAAACTGATTATATCAATATAATTCTTTCCTTTGTTTTCGGTTCAATCTTAGCATTTATTATTCGCATGATTGGTGGATCGCTCTCTTCAATCATCTTCTATTCTTATAGCATTGAAGAAGCTTTAATCTATAACTTACCATATGTAGGAATAAGCGCTTTAGTTTCTTTAATTGGCGCATTATTATTAGCTAAACCAATTCAATTATTAAATAATCGTTATAAAGTTAAAAATAGATTATTTTAAATAACTTAATTTTTAAACAAGATAAATATAAAAAAGTCGATTAAATTCGACTTTTTTATATGTTTAAAAGATTATGCAAGCACGGCTTGCTTTATTAAAGTTAATTAAAGAGTAATCTATATCTAAGGAGATTAAAATATAT
>CASEST010000036.1 GCA_949290725.1 uncultured bacterium | reverse complement strand
TTTCTTCAAGACTAAAATCCTCTTTAAATTCATCTAATGAATCTTTTTTATCTTTTTTGGTTGATTCGATAATTTTGTTATTAAACACTTTCTGCTTAATTGCTTTTTGTTCATTTAAATATTCATTTTCATTTACTTCAGCATTAGTAAATTCGTTTGATAAATTTTCGTTATTCGAGTCATTAAGTTCATAACCGCATTTAAAACAAATCTTATTGCTAGATTTATTCAATTCACCACATCTAGGACAATAAATTCCACTATTTTCTAAGCTTTCCCCACATTTAAGGCAAAACTTAGCATTATCTAAATTTTCGCTGCCACATTTTGGACATGTTTTCATATCGTTTCTCCTTAATTAACTGTAACATTAACCGTAATTCGGCTACTTCTTAAATAAACATAATTAGTATATTCACCAACATATTCAGCATAGATAAATAAATAACCAGTTTCTCCGCTATCAACATTTTCTCTTAAATTAATAATTAATTCATTTCCTTCAATGCTTGGAATTATCCATGAAGTATTACCATCTAGATAATAAACAACACTCTCCTCATTTTGATATAAAACATCATCTTCGATGATTGAAGAATTTAAAGTGAAGCTTGAAGTTTCTCCACGGTTCATTCTAATATCATTAACCTCTTCAACTCTTAAAATTGAATTATCGCTATCAAAATATCTTTCATTAAAGATATTGATATTTAAATGATCATATCCATTAACATTTAACATATAGGTGGATGAAGTCGGATCTAATAAAATCATATTATCTCTATCACCATTTATTGATAAATAGGTGTGAGCATGTTCAACATTTTCATAAGATATGCGTAAATATGTTTCACATGTATAATAAACCCCACGAGTAATGGTTCCATTATTATTAATTTCATAATCTCTAGGTTTGAATCCAACTCTAATTGCTTCAGCATGAGGGTCGTCTTCAGTATAACTGAAATCATATTCGTTTCTAAAAGTTGTCAATTCATCACAATTTAAAAAAGCATTATCCCCAATATAAGTAACTCCATTAGGTAAGATGAAACTTCTTAAAGAATAGCAGTTTCTAAATGCATTTTCATTCAACATTTTCAATTCGCTATTATCCTCAAATGAAAATGAGGTTAAAGAGACACAATTTTCAAAAGATGATGATGGAATTTCTTGAATTGCTGCCGGGAAAGAAGAAATTGATTTTAGATTTTGCTTTCCTTTAAAAGCATTATTAGCAATTCTTCTAACAGGAATTCCATTGATTGAAGATTTTAAAACAATATCATTTATTCCATTAGGTACATAATCAACAATTGAATAAAATTCGCGGTCTTCATCAGTTTCATATGTTACTCCATATTCATCAACAAAAATTAATGAAGGTTGATAAATTGCTAAAGCATTGATTTGCTCATAACCATAAGCTGGGAAACTAACTGTATTTAAAGAAGGATCATAAGCTTTAAAATCATTGACATCGTCATTTATTCGATATCCTTGGAAATCATAAGAAGAAATAGTTGGAACCTCTAGATCAATTGTGTCCCAAGAATAAAAGTAAGAAGAATAATTATCAACACCACTTCCCCCTAAATCGACATATAAATATCTTTGAGTTAAACCAATATATTCTTCATCGAAACTAGCAGATTCGCTTTTTGTTAAATATATTAAATCATCAGTATTATGAAATGCATTTTCACCAATTGTTAAAACGCTCTCTGGAAGATCAAAAAATTGTAAAGATGTACAATTAGCAAAGGCATATTCACCTATATTTATTAAAGAAGAGTCGCTTTCAAACTCAATAGAAACTAAATTATAACAATTCGCAAAAGAATAGCTTGGAATAAAGTTAATATTTCTAGGGAAATTATAAATATAACTTATATTACTATTTTGAAAACAAAGTGGATCAAGCTCGTTTACTGGAGCATTATTAACAATCGATTCAAGCTGAATTACACTCGCTTCTTTATCAACCTCGCTAATCGTATAACCTTGATTATTATTGCGAATATAAGTTACTCCATTCATCACAATTGGCTGATTAGAAACGCTTAAAGAAAGTCCAACCCCTGCCCCGATTGAAGCAATAACTAAAGCTAAAGATACTGATAAAATTAAAATTCCTTTTTTATCTAATCTTTGATATTTTCTTAATTTAGGTCTAATTAAATCTAGAAGTTTATCCGCATCATGATTTAAATAAGAGGTTTCTAAAAAGTTTTTAATCTCGTTAAGTAATTCCTTATCATCACTATGTTCAATTATTGATTTTAAAATTAAAAGAATATAAGACATTAAAACTCGATGTTCTTTAACGCATTGAGAAATAATATCTTTAATATCGCTAATATCATCATAATGATATAAGATATCGATATAATATTGGAAAGAATTTTCCATATTTTTTAATATCTCAATAAAATTCTCACTATTAATATTTTCTTCGATATATGTTTTATCAACGAAACGAAAGTTTTGATATAGAATATTTAAAATTAAAGAAATTGTGTAGGTATAATCAACATTTTTCTCTTTTTGTAATCTTAGATGTTTTAATAATTCATTAATATCGGCTTTTTCTATATGTTTTTCTCTTTCTTTATATTCGACTTCTTCAATTAATTTATTTAATTTTTCTTTTAAAGATTGATCAGCTAATGAAAAAGCTGCCTTAAAAAAGGAATCATTAGTTATTTTTTTATTGATTCTTCTTTTAAATTCTTCTTTAGATCGAATATTATATTTAATACAAAGATTAATTAAATAAATATAAGGATAATTTTCATCAATTTGATAAGCTCTTTCTAATTCAGCTATAGCTTCCTCTTTTTGATTTTTTTTAAGTAATTCAAAAGCGTTATCGCATAATGATTTAACGAGCAATTGGTTTTTATAATCAACCAAAGAAGAATTTTCATCTAAGGTAGAGACTTTAATATCATCTACTATTTTATCGTAATTTTCCTTCTCTTTTTTCATTTCTCTATAATTATATCTTAATTTTATAATTAATGACCTTAAAAAATTATACCTATAAAATAAAAGTGGGAACTATTAATAAAAATAGTTTCCACGTGTAAATAAAATATTAATAAATTAATCAAGCAAATAGGCTTTTTAAAATTTCAACCATTTTACGCATTTGCGTAAGCGAAACAGTTTCATATCTACCATGAGCAGCAAAATCTCCAACGCCTAAATTTGGACAAGGTAAGCCCATATAGGTTATAGTAGCGCCATCAGTACCACCTCTAATTGGAGTATAATTGATCTTATTTTCGGTATTTATATAAGCTTTATTAATTAAATCGATAGCATGCATATCATTTTTAAAATAATCAAACATATTTCGATATTCATCATTGATCTCTAATTTAATATTAGCTTTAGGATATTTTTCTTTTAATTCTTCGCTTAATTTAATTAAAATCTCTTTTTTTAGCTTAAGCTTTTCTTGATCATGGTCTCTTAAAATAAAAGAAAGTACTGCTCTTTCAACAGCGCCATTAAATTCAGTAAGATGGATAAATCCTTCGTGTCCTTCAGTCTTTTCTGGAACCATTTCTTTAGGTAATAAAAAAGCAAACTCTACTCCTAAAGAAGCGGCGTTAATCATAATATCTTTAGCGCTTCCTGGATGTACTCCAACCCCTTCAATTAAAAGTTTTACACTTGAAGCATTAAAATTTTCATAATTTCCTTCATAAATCGAGCCACCATCTAAAGTATAAGCAACATCAGCTTTCATTTTATTAATATCAAAATGTAAAGCACCTTTTCCAATTTCTTCATCAGGAGTAAAAGAAATTGCTAAATTATATTTAAATTGATCCTTCTTTTTTAAATAATAACTTAAAAAAGTTAAAATAATCGCAATTCCCGCTTTATCATCTCCTCCTAACAAATGTTCGCCATCAGTAACTATAATCTCTTCGTTAATTAACTCTTTTAGCCAAGGGAATTCGCCGCTATCTAAAACATACTTATCATTTAATTTTATAGGGTTACCATCATAATTATTGATAATTCTTGGATTTTTAATTCCGCCTTTTAAAGAAGGAGAGGTGTCCATATGGGAAATTAAACCGATAGTTTTTTCACTTCCATTATTAATATGAGCATAAATTACGCCCCATTCATCTTTATAGACATCTTCAACACCTTCTTCTTTTATTAAATCAACTAATTTATCAGCAAAAAGAAGCTGCGATGAACTAGAAGGGTAAGTTGATGAGTTTTCATCGCTCATCGTATCAAAACTTATTAAATCTAAAAATAAAGAGGTTAAATCTTTCATAATTACTCCTTTAAGATGCAAAAAACATTAAGCTTATATCGCTTATTTCTAAAGCAAAATTAACTTCACTTCCATCAGCTAATGATCTATATCTCAAATTATTATTTGCAACAATATTAATAAAATAATTTTCTTGATCATTAGTAAAATTATCAATTTGTATATCATTAAATGTATAAGACGAATTATCACCTATTAAAGCATAACTTGATGAAATACTATTAGAAGAAAGGCTAGAAGTTAAAAATAATGAAGGAATTGAAGTTAAAATATAGTTATCATCATTATTAATTTCAGCAAAACCTTCTTCAACTGCAATAGTAAAACTCATAGCCAAAGCTAAATCACGTGTGCCAGTTAAATTGTTATTGTTATATAAACCATTTAAATTTATTGAAGCTAAAACGTGTGAATTTTCATCTTTATCATAAGTTTCTAAATTAAAAAAAGCTTCATCATCAGCATTTGATAAATTATAAGAATAAGTATTACGATCACTAATTAAAAGATAATCATCAGTATAATCGACTCCATTTTTATATAAGCGATAATTAGGAGTTGTTAAACTAGGAATTAAAATTATTAACAATGAACAAATTATTAATAAAATACCAAAACTAATTACTCCAATTAAAATATATTTATTTTTCTTTTCTTTCATTTCTTCCATAAAAATTATTATATAATAAAAGGCGAAATGAAAAAATCAAATTATATTATCGATACCCATACTCATTTAGGCTGTTGGCCAACTTTAAAAGAATGCAAAAACAATCTTTTATTTGAATTAAAAAATTATAACATTGATTTTATTTTAATAAGCGCCGATCAAAGCGAATTTCATAATGATTATAAAATTCAAAGCTTTAAAAAGAGTTTGACTACGCTTTTAAATTTCGTTAAAAAATCAAAAAACATGGGAATGTTAATTTGGTGTCGTTTAAATGAAGAGACTGACTTTTCATATCTAGACACTTTTATAAATAAAAACCGAAAATATATTTATGGATTAAAATTTCATCCTGCTTTATCTAAAAAAGTTTTAACTACCGAAAATATAAAACCATTTATTGAATTAGCTAGAAAATATGACTTACCAATTTTAGTTCATACTGCAATTGATGAATATTCTTATATCGATTCAGTTAAAAATCTTGCACTTTATTATAAAGATATCAATTTTATCGCTGCTCATTTAGAACTTTTAAGCGATCATTTATATGCAATTAAGATAATAAAAGAGACCCCTAATTTATATGGTGATAGCGCCTGGGTAGATAGTAAAGTTCTTCCTTTAATCAAAAAAGAAGGAATTATCAATAAATTTATGTTTGGAAGCGATTCGCCAATCGATGGAAAAGAAACATTATCAAATCCGCTATACCAAAGTTATTTTAATAATGAAATGAAATTAAATATTAAGGATTATAATAAAATAATGTATCAAAATGCTTTAAAAATTTATCAAATTAATATAAAAGATCTTTCAAAAAACGAAAATTAATTGGGCAGGTACCACTTCCATCATTACATCCATTATTCCCGCTTGAAAAATCTAAAGAAAATATAACAACTAAAGAAACAACAATTATAATAACTAAAATAATAATGAAAATTATAAAACCGGTTTTAGTCTTTTTTTCTTTTATTTCTTTTTCTTTATCTTCCTCTTCAACATGAGGTTTATTTCTATTTTCTTCTAACATTATTAATCTCCTATTTATTTTCAATAATCTCGCTATTTTTAATTAAAGCTCCTTTCACTCCAACTTTTAAAGATAAAGAAAGAGCTAAAGATACTAAAGCGATATGAATAAAGGAAGTTAAAAAAGCGGTTAAAGCTCTTGTTCCATAAATTATTTCAAAACTATATTCGAGTCGGTAAACAAAAATTAAAGAAGAAATTGGTATTTTAAAAACAAAATAAGTGATAAAAATAGATAATGAAATTAAATATAAGGAATAGTAATTATTGAATTTCTTATCTTTCAATTTCTTCTTTAAGAATATAATCGCAATATAAAAAACAATTGAAATAATAGTGAAAACTACTGGAATTACTACTTTTAAGGTTGGAGTAAACTCATAAATAGTTGAAGAATTTTGAGTCATAGAAAAAGTATCATGAGTTAAAACAAATACTAAAACAAAAACATCCATTAAAAGTAAGGTAATACCTAAAACTATAGGATATTTTTTATCAACTTTAATAGTAGCAAAAAATTTATATAGAAAATATGGAACAAATCCTTGAATTATTGCTGGTATTGAATATAAGAAATCATATGCTCCACCTTGAGGAAATAATAATGCTCCAAATAAATCAACCGCAAAAGAAACGATTGTTCCATAAACCGGCCCTAAATAAAAAGAAGCAAAGAATATAACACTCATTGAAAAAGAAATCTTTAAAAATGGCAACCCAAATAAATAAGGTATAGAAAAGAATCTAGAAAGAATAATTCCTAAAGCAATAAATAAAGCGCTAAAAGCTATTTTATAAAGGGTAGTCATCTTTCTCATATCTAAAATTATAAAAGATTATATTATCTTTTTAAGGCTTTTTTAAGCATTATACCAATATCTCTATTTTTAATGGTTTCTCTTTTATCGTAAAGTTTTTTACCTTTAGCTAAGGCGATTTCAACTTTGCATTTACCTTTTCTTAAATAAATTTTAGTAGGAATTAAAGTATAACCTTGTCTTTCTACCTTTTTATTTAATTTTAAAATTTCCTTTTTATGAAGCAATAACTTCCTCATTCTTAACGGATCATGATTAAAAACGCTACTTTTTTCATAAATAGCGATATTCATATTAATCACATATGCTTCTAAATTTTTAATTAAAACATAAGCATCATCGAGATTAACTTTATTATTTCTAATCGACTTTATTTCGCTCCCTTTTAATTCAATTCCGCATTCAATAAAATCGCTTAAAAAATAATTAAAATGAACTTTGCGGTTAGTTGAAACTATTTTAATGTGTTCGTTTTTATCCATTAATATCCCTTATAGTATTCAATTGTTAGATCTAAAGCATATTCAAAATCATAATCAGCTTTAAACCCTAATTCCTTTTCTATTTTAGTAGTATCTACAGCATATTTTCGATCATGAACCTTTCGATCAGGAACGAATTTAATCAAAGAAGGAGATTTTCTCATTTTTTTAAGAATCAATTTAACTAAATCAATATTCTTATATGGTTCATGTGAACTAACATTATAAATTTCCCCAGCTTTTCCACTAAATAAAACTAATTCAATTGCTTTACAATGATCCAAAACATAAAGCCAATCACGAATATATTTTCCATCCCCAAAAATAGGAACTTCCATTTTATTAATTGCACGAGAAATGACTAATGGAATTAATTTATCTTCAGCTTGATAACTTCCATAGTTATTTGTAGAACGGGTAATAGTTAAATTTAATCCAGTTAAATTAAAATACATCAATAAAAACTCTTCAGCCTGTGCTTTAGATAAAGCATAAGGGTTTTTAGGTTTAATAGGATCACTTTCCTTAAATTTTTTGTTCGAAGATAAAGGAAGGTCTCCATAAACTTCATCGGTAGAAACTTGATGAAATCTTTTAACATTATATTTTAAAGAAAGAGTCGCTAAATTAATCGCTCCTAAAACATTGCTACGATAAAAAATAGCTGGATCAAGAAAAGATTTATCGACACTGGTTTCAGCGGCAAAATTAACTACATAATCGAAACCTTCTTTTTTAAATACTTTTTCTAAAAAATAAATATCAGCGATATCTCCTTTATAAAATTTAAAATTAGAAAAATGTTTGAAAGAATTTAATAAACTTCGATTAGCAGCATAAGTACACTTATCTAAAACTACTACTTCATCTTCCTTATGCTTTCCAAGATAATATTTGGTAAAATTCGCACCAATAAAGCCCAATCCACCAGTAATTAATATTTTCATATATTCCTCGCTTTTATTCGTATAATTTTACTTATTTCTAAGCAAAATAACAACATACTTAATAAATATTGCTACTTAAAAACTATTTTTCAAATACAAAGTTTCCCCGTGTAAACAATATTAATGCTTTTTTAGGTATAACGTTAAAGCATTTAAACAAACTGTTACGCTTGATAATGCCATTAACATTGAACAATACATTGGTGAAAGAACAAATCCTAATAAAGCAAAGGCACCAGCAGCGACTGGAATAAAAACTGCATTATATATAAACGCCCAAAATAAGTTAAAAGAGATATTATGCCTAATTCTTTTTGAGATAAATAATATTCTAAAAATATCACTTAAATTAGATCTCATTAAAATAAATGAAGCGCTAGCTAAAGCAATATCGCTACCTTTTGCAACTGCGACACCTACATCACTCCTAGTTAAAGCAATCGAATCGTTAACGCCATCTCCAACCATCATCACTTTATGACCTTCTTGCTGTAATTTCATAATAACCTTATCTTTATCTTCGGGTTTAACTTCACTAATAACTTCATCTATCCCGACTTCTTTTGCAATATATGAAGCAATTTTTTGATTATCTCCAGTTAAAAGGACAATACGTTTAAACATAGTTTTAGCGATTTCAATAAATCTTTTTGCTTCTTTTTTTAATTTATCCTTTAAAAAGTAAACTCCATAAACTTCGTTTTCATCATAAATCAAAATAGGGATTTCCCCTTTCTCGCTTCTTTCATCAAATAATTCATTTAATGAATCATCAAGATTAATCTTAGTCTTTGCATAAACTAATGAGGTAATATAAAGATTAAAATTATTATTAAACTCGCCTTTAATTCCACTTCCAGGAATTGTCTCATTTAATAAGAAGTCTTTTGAAAGTTTAGCCTTTTCATTTAAATAAGTTGTAATCGCTTTTCCAATTGGATGCTCGCTATAACTCTCCATAGTGAAAATTTTATCAATTAAATCCTGATCAATATTTTTAATAAAATAAGAATATGATATCGCTAATTCTCCCTCAGTAATAGTATTAGTTTTATCTAAAACTAAGGTATCAACATCTTTAACTTTTTCAATTCCTTCGCTTTTTTGAACCAAAATATAATTTTTAGAAAAAATTGAAGAACCAACTAATAAAGAAATTGGAGTAGCCAAACCTAAAGCGCATGGACAAGAAATCACCAAAACGCCTACTCCGAAGGTAAATGCTTCATCAAAAACATTCATAAAATGCATGCCTTCAATTATTACTCCGCCATTAACATAACCAGCAATTAACCAAGAAATAAAAACAACAATCGCGATAATAATAACTGTTGGAACAAAGATTTTAGCAACCTTATCAACTCTTTCAGTTAAAGGTGTTTTCATATTTGAAGCTTCGCTAACTAATGAAGCAATTTTATTTAAAACATTTTCCTTTTTTGCCTTATTAACTAAAACTTTAATACTAGCTTCTTTATTAACACTTCCACCAATAACAAAATCATCTTCTTTTTTAAAAATAGGCAATGATTCACCACTAATAATCGATTCATCAACACTAGTTTTTCCACTTAAGACAACGCCATCACATGGGATTGTTTCGCCAGGTTTTACGATTAAAACATCGTTTAATTTAATATTTTTTGTAGAAATTTCAATTATTTCATTATTTTTAAATAAGTGAGCTGTTTTTGGTCTTAAGTCTAATAAAGCTTTAATTGTAGATTTAGCCTTATTTTTTGACAAATCTTCGATATATTTCCCTAAAGAAACAATGACCAAAACCATTGCCGCGCCATCTAAATATAAATGGAAATGTTCATATGGATATAAATTAGGATGAACGATAGAATTAATTGTTAAATATAAAGAATAAACTATTGAAAAAAAGCTACCTAAAAATACCAAAGAATCCATGTTAAACTTGAATCTTATAATCGATAGAAAGCCATTTTTATAATATGAAAAAAATAATCCAACAATAATAAAAGTTATAACAAATTGAATTAAAGCACCTACCCAGAGTGGCTCTTTTAAAAAACTAGGCATTATATCGGAATACATTCCACCCATACCAATAAATAAAAGCGGAACTAATAAAAGAAAACCGATAATAATCTTAATTAGCCTTTTATAATCTTTTTTCGTTTCAAAAACAGCATCTTCATCAAAATCACTTTCCAATTCATAGCCAGCATTATGAACTGCTTTAAAAAGTTCCTTTTCATCAAGTTTATCATCAAACACGATTTTGGCTGAATTAGATATTAAATTGACATCGACACTTTTAACGCCTTTAACCATTTTACATGCGCTTTCGACATTGCCTTTACAAGCAGCGCAGTGCATGTTTTTTACTCCATACTCTTTTTCCATATTATTTTCCTTTTAAAACTAACGCATGGTAAACATCAAGCATTTTATCTAATGAATTCATATCAGTCATATCAATTGGATTATCTATTCGATTCAAAACTTGTTCTTCAGGTAGATTTTGCTTTTTTGCCTCTTCTTTTAAGCCTTTAGCAATTATTTTTTGAAGAACTTTAGGAAATTTAGAAAAATTAAGACCTCCTGGGAGAAGATATAAACGAACATGATAATAATTTAAAGCATTAGCTAAAATAACATTCTCTTTTTTGCTATCACTTATTGGCTCAAATCCAGTAGCAAATATAAAAATATTTTTATCCTTAAATTTTTCATAATGTTTTAAAAATTTATCTAATCCTAAAATTTTATTATTTCTTAAAGGAGCGCCATAAAAAATAAAATCATAATTTTTAAGCTCTCTCCATTTCATTTTCTTTGCTTCGACAATTTCTAAATCCGCGATTCTTCTACTCAAACAATCTACATATTTTTTGGTATAACCGGTTTTTGACTGATAAATTAAAATTTGTTTCATATTTATTATCTTAAAATAGTTTTTTTTAAATAAAAAGAAGAATGCTTAAAAATTATTGACAGTTGAATAGTTGCTCAACTATCATATATGTGAAAGAAGGTTTTTTATGGGCGAAGCAAATTTAAGAAGCAATGCAATAACTAAAAATTTAAAAGATGAGGAAATTTATGATTTAAGCGATTTTTTTAAAATTCTTGGTGATTCAACTCGCTTAAAAATATTATGGGCTTTAGATAAAAATGAACTGACCGTAACACAACTTTGCGACATATTAAAAATGAATAAAAGCGCAATATCTCATCAATTACGAACTTTAAAGGATAATAAAATTGTTAATTATCGTAAAGTTGGCAAAAATGTTATCTATGAATTAGATGATTTACATATTTCAACAATTATAGAAACAGCTCAAATTCATTTAAAGGAGGAAAAATAAATGGAAGCAATCTATTTAGTTAAAGGTCTTGATTGTGCAAATTGCGCACGAGAATTTGAATCCAAAGTAAATAAAATCAAAGGAATTAATGAGGCTAGTTTAAATTTCATGAGTGAAAAATTAATTGTTATAGCAGATGAAGATAAAACTGAAGAAATTAAAGAATTAGGTCTCCATTTTGAAGATGGGCTAACCATTAGGAGGATAAAATGATGTCAAAAAAAGAAAAATTTGATATTTTTCGAATTGTTTTAGGAATAGTTACTTTCCTTCCTTTGCTAATTATCGACTTGGTTCTTGGCGAAAATAGTTTAGGAACTAGCGATGTAAAGACTTTAATTATTTTACCAATCTCATTAGCTGTTTATCTTCTATTAGTATACGATTTCTTTATAGAAACATTTAAAAATTTTAAAAAGAAAAGATTTTTTGATGAAATTACATTAACTTTAATCGCCTCAATAGCAGCTTTTGCGGTTAATCAATATGTAGAAGCTCTAGCAGTTGTATTATTTTTCCAAATCGGTGAAAAGTTTGAAGATTATGCTGTTAATAAATCAAGAAAATCCATTAAGGAAGTTTTAGATATTCGTAGTGATAAAGCAACTTTATTAATAAATAATGAAGAAAAAGTTGTTGACCCATATGATGTAAATATTGGTGAGAAAATAATTGTAAAAAGCGGCGAAAGAGTTCCATTAGATGGGGTTATTCTTCAAGGAAACTCATTTATCGATACTTCTTCTTTAACTGGTGAATCAGTCCCTAGAAAAGTTAAGGAGAATGATGAGATCTTATCCGGAGTAATTAATAAAAGTTCCCCATTAATTATTGAAGTTAGAAAAAGTTTTTATGACTCTACTGTCTCAAAAATTATGGATATGGTTGAAAATGCTACTAATGCTAAAACTAAAAACGAAAAGTTTATTACCCGTTTTTCAAAATATTATACTCCTATAGTAATGGCTTTAGCTTTTTTATTAGCCATCGTCCCACCTTTATTTATAAATCCTACAAATTTAGAAACTTGGAAAGATTATATTTATATTGCTGCTTCGATTTTAGTAGTTTCTTGTCCTTGTGCTTTAGTTTTATCAGTCCCAATGGCTTATTTCGTTGGAATTGGTGAAGCTTCTAAAATCAAAATGCTTATCAAAGGCAGTGTCTATTTAGAAAAACTATCTAAGTTAGACACAGTGATTTTAGATAAAACAGGTACAATTACTAAAGGCAACTTTGTTGTTACAGATATTTATCCAGCCACTCAATCAATAAATAAAGAAGAAATTTTAAAATTAGCAAAAATTGCCGAAGCGAATTCTTTACATCCAATTGCATTATCCATCTTAAATGGTGATAAAGATAAAATAGATATAAGTGAATTTAAGGATGAAGAAGATATTGAAGGGAAAGGAATTAAAGGAACATATAAAGGCAAATTATTATTAGTTGGTAATTCAAAATTGCTTGAACAATATAATATTGATTATAAGGAAAATAATGAAATTGGAACTATTGTTTATGTTTCCTATGATTATAAATTTTATGGATCAATAATTATTAAAGATGAGATAAAAGAAGATTCAATTAAAGCAATCTCAACATTTAATAAATATGGCATCAAAGATAGCTATATGTTAACTGGTGATAATTTAAAAACAGCTAATTATGTAGCTTCCTTATGTGGAATTAAAAATGTTAAAGCTAATTTATTGCCTTTAGATAAAGTAGAAAATGTTAAAAAAATAAAAGAAGAAAAGAAAAATAAAGTTGTTGCATTTCTTGGTGATGGAATTAACGATGCTCCTTCGATGGGATTAGTTGATATTGCTGTTTCAATGGGCGCTTTAGGAAGCGATGCAGCAATTGAAGCTAGCGATATAGTTTTAATGGACGATAAAATTTCTACTTTAGAAAAAGGTATTAAAATCGCTAAAAAAACCTTAAATGTTGTATATTTTAATATTATATTTGCCTTAATATTTAAAGTATTTGCGATTGTTTTAACCGCTACAAACTTATTAGGATCTTATGCGATGTGGTTAGGAATATTTGCTGATGTCGGTGTAACATTCATCTGTGTTTGTAATTCCTTAAGATTAATGATTCATAAAAAGATTAAATAAAACTATATATTAAAATAGGCTCATCTGTTAGTTTACTAACACTTGAGCCTATTTTTATTAATCTTCATCATCGATTACTTTTGCTAAACCAGAAATACTAGTTTCTTTATATTCTATTGAAAGATCATCTCCAGTTATTTTCATCGCTTTTAAAACATTATCAAAAGATACTTTATTTTTCCTTAATGGAGCGATATTTTTTGCATATAGAAATGCTGCTTTACTTCTTAAAACTCCGATTCCATTTCTTTCGATACATGGAATTTGAACATATCCTTTAACTGGATCACAGGTTAAACCTAAAAAATGCTCTAATGCAACTTCAGCTGCATATTCTATTTGATAAATATTCAAATCATTTAAATAAGAAAAAATTACAGCTCCCATTGATGAAGCGACCCCTATTTCAGCTTGGCATCCTCCAACCGCTCCGCTAATACTTGCATTTTCTTTAGCTAAATTACCAAATAATGAGGCAACTTTTAAAGCATCGATCAATTTTTGATCAGGATAATTTAAAATCTTTTTATAATAATAAAGAATCGCTGGAATTATACCTGCACTACCACAGGTAGGGGCTGTTACGATTATTTCTCCACTAGCATTATTTTCGCTAGTAGCATAAGCAAAAGAAGTTAAAAGCATATCTTCTTTTTCTTTTTGATCAGCAATAGTTAAAGATTTAATAAATAATTCTTTAGCAATACGTTTTATTTTTAAGCTTCCTGGTAAAACCCCTTCTTTTTTTAAGCCGCTTTCTACTGATTCAAGCATTTTTAAAAGAATTTCTTTTAAATAAATATCGATATCGCTATCCTCATATTGATTAACAATCTCTTTTAAATCGCTAATTCCTCTTTTTTTACAATCCTCTTTAATATCTTTAAAAGAGGTGTAAGGATAAATAAAATTATTATTTTTTTTGATTAAATTATTTTTTAAAACTTCACCACCACCAGTTGAAAAATATATTGCTCGATTAATTAAAGCATTATTCATATAGCCTTCAAATACCATTGTGTTTGGATGAATCAAATTCTTTTCATCGATATTAAAAAGAATATCATTTTTGATATCACCAATTGTTGATTTAATTATTTTATCGGTTAAGTGTCCTTTTCCAGTTAAAGCTAAAGAACCATATAAAGTAACTCTTATATAATCATAATTATAATTTTTAAGAAAATCTAAAGTTGCTTTATAAGGGCCAATCGTATGGCTAGAACTAGGTCCAGGACCAATAATATATAATTCTTTAATCGTCTTCATCATAACTTTTTAATTCATCTCCGATACCATCGACCATTTCTTTTAATGGAACCTTTAATCCAGCAGATACCTTAATTAAAGTTAATAAAGTAGGATTTCTTCGTCCATTTTCTAAATCTGCATAATAATTCTTTCTAATTCCAGAAAGTAGAGAAACCTCCTCTTGGGTTAAATCTTGTTTAAAACGAATCTCTTTTAATTTAATCCCAAATTCTTTTAAAAATTTATTATTATCTTTCATTAAGACGTTCTCCCATTTCCTTAATTTTAATTATAAGGTGATTAATGTTGCTTTTTGAGACTTTTTTAGATAATTTCTCACTTAAAAGCGAAGCAAGATCATTATAAGAAGCTTCGGGATTTTCTTTTCTTAATTTACATAATTCTCTAATCTTCTCATTATAAATATTATCTATTCCAATGCGATCATCAATTAAATTTATAATTTTAATTAATTCCTCACTTTTTTTAATTGATTTTTTGTAATTATAGACATCAAGATTTGCTTGACGATTAGTATAATTAACTAAATCGCGATCAAGACGATATCCTTCATAAGTTAAAGAACAATTATTTGCATCCATATATGCTAAAAAAGAAGCAATTTGTTCGCTCTTTTTTAAATAAACGACATAATTATTTCTTCTTTTAATTTCTTTAAATTCAAAAGGATATACTTTGATTTTGTTAAAAAGTTTAACAATATTTTTTGAATATTCCTCATCATGAGTATAAATCTCAAAATGATAGTTGCTTGAAATTGGATTTGAACAACTCCCGCTACATAAAAATAATCCTATCGCATATCCTCTAACTTTCTCATCTTTATTAGTTAGTTTTAAAGGGATTTTCGAAGATAAAAAATCTAATTCGAGTTTTTCAAATATCTCATCAACCATCGAAAAAATATTGATTAAATATTCATAAGATTTATTAAAACGCATATTTTTTCTAAAAGTAAAAGTTAAATTAACCCCTTTAAATTCTTTTTTTAAAAGATTATAGATATATTTAGCAACTTGGGCGTTTTCAGTTTTTAAGACAACTATCTCTTTTTTATCATGAACTTTTAAAGTTCCATTGCACTTTAAAAAAGCAGATAAAAGCGACATATTTACCATTGAACTAAATTCTAAAGATGTAATTTCATCTTTTATTTCTTTTGTGAACGAACTTTTTTCCATTAAATTTTATTTCTCGATTCTATATAATCATAAAATTCTAAATAATCTTTAGCCTTAAAAGTTATATTCACTTCATTGAGGCGAACTCTTTTTCTCATTGTAAAAATAATTGAATCAATGTGAGCATTTTTAGCTGCTAAAGCATCATAATATGTATCTCCAACCATGATTGCTTCGTTATTTTTAAAATTATATTTTTCTAATAAATAGTTTATAGCGGCTGGATCAGGTTTGCTAGGAAAAGAGGAATCACAAGTAATTAAATCATCAAAACATTCCAAAATACCGATTTTATCTAAACAATATTTAGTCATTTCTAAATTTTTAGCAGTTAAAATACACAATTTAATTCCGTCTTCAAAAAGTTTAAGAATAACTTCTTTACAATTAGGGAAATTATGTAAATCAGTATCATAATATTTTTTTGTACGAGCGCGATATTCTTGACGAATAAATTCCTTATCATCAAAATCCTTAAAAGCATCATTTATTGCATAAGAAAGTGGTGGACCGCTATATTCGGCAATCTTATCAGGATTAAAAACTTCATTATTTTTATAAAGTTTAAATAATTCTTCCCAAGTTTTAATTAAAACATCATCAGAATCAATAATCGTTCCATCCATATCAAAAATTAATAATTTAATCATTTTTAACCTCTATTGATTCTTTATTATTTTCTAATGATTTATACCACCAAATCTTATTACGTTTAACATAATAATTATTAAAGATGAAGAAAGCGACTAGTAAAACCCCTGCTCCAAACATAATATAAGCGGTAACTATTGAGCTATTATACATATCGCTACTATTTCTCATTGGCTCTAAAACAACTCTAGTTAATCCATACCAAATCAAATAACCACCAACTAAGCTTCCATCGCTATGATGTTTTTTAAACGCTCTTCTAAAGAGATATTCCAAAACAAAATATCCAATTAAATTAGTACAAAATTCGATAAAGAAAAGTGGTAATTCTATCGCTCCTTGATCAAGCCAAAATTCCATTGGATCAGTAATTTCATTTGGATAAGGATTATAAATATCTCCATGTTGATAATACATATTATTTGTAATCCAATTAGGTAGCCATTCCCATAACGAACGATCAACTGGAAAGCCGAAAACTTCATTGTTAAAGAAATTTCCAATTCGACCAATCGCTTGAGCGAAAAGAATAGCTGGAACAATAATGTCTGCCGCTTTTAATAATGAAAAGTTTTTGTAACGTTCTCTTTTTAAACCATATTTTACAATTAAAACTTGAGATACGCCGGCAATAATTCCAAAAACAGCTCCTCCCATTATGGCTAAGCCACCAAGTCGCATATTAAAAATATTTACCCATTTATCGCCATAAAAATCTGAACGGGTTCCATAATCAATCAAATTAATTACTACATACCAAATTCTTGCTCCGATTACTCCACAAGGAAAAGCAACTAAAAAAGTATTAGTAATTAAATCATGCTTGCCATACTCTTTATATAGTTTATAATCACAAACATAGGCGACTAAACATGCTCCAAATAAAATAAATATCGCATATAAATAAATAACTAAGCCATCATCAAAAGCACTGCCAAAACGATATACGTTAATAATTTTTATTCCTTGAGCTCCAATATAAAGAGCGTTAGCTAATGGATAAACCAAATATGGAGCGTTCCCTTCACCATAAAAATAAAAAGTAATTAATAAAGAGATAATTGATGAAGCAAGCCAAATATTATTAGTTTTCTTTTTTAAAGGATATTGTTCTAAATATAATTTAGTAAATAAGGCAAAAATAAATGAAAATAACGAAATTACAAATAAGACCCCAAAAATATACACCATTGCTTGATGATACCAAAGTATCTCAATATTATTATCAGCTAAATGTTCACTAGTTACAGGGTCAAGATAGAAAGCAACATTAAGCAAAACAAAACCAATTAAAAAGCTTAAGAAAGGAATAGATAATTTAATTTTATTTTTAATTACTACTTCTTTAAATGACTTACATTCACTCTCTCTTTTTTTAATTAAATATAGAAAATAAAAGAGACTAACAAGACCAAAAAGAAATAAAACTATTCCAAAATAATAAACAATGTTATATAAAACCATACCTATTCTCCTTTTTTATCTCTTTCTAAAACTGGTTTTAAATATTCTCCAGTATAGGATATCTTCGATTCGCAAATTTCTTCAGGGGTTCCCTCTGCTATAATTTTACCACCTTTATCTCCCCCATCAGGGCCAATATCTATAATATAGTCAGCCATTTTAATAACATCTAAATTGTGTTCAATTACTAAAACAGTGTCCCCATGATTTACAATATCTTCTAAAACTTTTAATAAGCGATTAACATCATCAGTATGTAATCCAGTGGTTGGTTCATCTAAGATATATAATGTTTTACCAGTAGGTTTTTTCTCTAAATAATAAGCCAATTTAACACGTTGAGCTTCACCACCACTTAATGTAACCGCACTTTGGCCAAGTTTAATATAACCTAATCCAACATCGCATAAAGTTTTAAGTTTATAAGCTAATTTTGAATTATTTTTGAAGAATTCATAAGCTTCTTCACTTCTCATCTCTAAGACATCATAAATATTTTTGCCTTTATATAAGCAGGCTAATGTTTCCGAATTATATCTTTTTCCATCACATTCATCGCATTTAACATAAACATCAGGTAAAAAGTTCATCGGAATGCGCGTTACACCAGCCCCTTGACAATGTTCGCATCTTCCTCCAGGCATATTAAAAGAGAAACGTGATTTATTAAAACCACGAGCTTTAGCTTCAGGGGTAAGAGCAAAAATATCACGAATATCATCGAAAGCCTTTATATAAGTGGCTGGATTAGAACGAGGAGTTTTACCAATAGGTTCTTGAGAAATATTAATAACTTTATCAATATTTTCAATTCCTTCTGAACTCTTATAAGGACCTGGATTAGTTTCAATTCCGTTTATTTTTTTATATAGAGCTTTATATAAAGTTTCATTAACTAAGGAAGATTTTCCACTTCCGCTTACGCCAGTTACACAAACAAAACAGCCTAAAGGAATTTTTACGTTTACATTTTTTAAATTATTTAAAGATGCTCCTTTTAAAGTGATAAACTTCCCATTTCCTTTTCTTCTTTTTTCTGGAACAAATATTTTTTTACGTCCGCTTAAATAATCGCCAGTTAAAGAGTTTGTAGCTTTTTCAATATCATTTAAACTTCCCTTAGCTACAACTTCCCCGCCATGAACTCCTGCTTTAGGGCCGATATCAACAATATAATCGGCAGCTTTAATCATCTCATCATCGTGTTCTACAACAATCAAGGTATTACCTAGATCTCGCATTTCTTTTAAAGAATTAATTAATCTAGCACTATCTTTTTGATGCAATCCTATTGAAGGTTCATCTAAAACATATAAAACTCCACTAAGTTTCGATCCAATTTGTGTAGCTAATCTAATTCTTTGAGCCTCACCCCCACTTAAAGTCATTGCATAACGAGATAAAGTTAAATATTCTAAGCCAACATCAATTAAAAACTGGACACGATTTAAAATTTCATTAATCACCAATTCAGCGATATTTAATTGATATTCGCTTAGTTTATTTTTTAAAGATAAAATCCATAAATGAAGTTTATCTAAGGTTAAAGAGCATACATCATAGATATTTTTCTCATCAATAAAAACCGAAAGGACTTCCTTATTTAATCTTGCTCCATGACAATCACTACATTCACTATCTTTTAAGAATTTAGCATAATATTGACGGTTAAATTCACTGCTCGTTTCATTATAAAGACGTTCTATCCTTTCTTTTACTCCTTCGATATGACCAAATTTTTTTGAAATATTTCCACTAACTGAAGTCAAAGTATAAGCAATAGCTTCCTTCGACCCATTTAATATAATATCTACTTCTTCCTTAGATAAATCTTTAAAAGATTTATTAATATCAATATGATAAAAATCTAAAAGCGTTTTAAAAGATAACCAATCTAAATTGGTCGAATTAACTATGTTTTTATAATATAAAATAGCGCCATCCGAGATAGATAGATTTTTATCTGGAACTAATAAATCTAAATCAACCTCTTGTTTAATACCTAACCCATTACATGATGGGCAGCATCCTAAAGGATT
>CASEST010000035.1 GCA_949290725.1 uncultured bacterium | reverse complement strand
TTATAATAATAAAAGAATTTATGAAGAATGAACTAAAGATTGGTCGCTTATTAGATTATGAAGGCTTTTTAAATGAAGAGGGCCATTCATTTATTGTCACTAAAGAATTTAAAAGTGGCGATATTGTTAAAAACAAATCTAATTATCTTGAAAGTGACAAATTTATTATTTATAAAAACGATGAAGCATTAACTTTTAAGATTTCTCATTTTTCTTTTTTTATTATTTTAGAAGTTTCTTTATTAAATCTGATCAACAAAAAATATCAAAAAATTACTCGTCAAAAATTTATTCTTTCTAAAAATTTTTCTCTACCTTCTCACCCATTTTTTAATGAAATCTCTTTTTCATCATTAAAAAATGAACTACAAATAAGAAACATTGGAACAAGTAAGGAAATTAAAGGAAAAATTATAAAATTTTATAATAATAAAGACTTAGAATTTGATTTAATTCTAGCTCCTACATCAAATATTTATTTATCAACAGCAACAAAAATCGATGGTAAACCATCTTTTTTATACCAAACTAAAAGAAATGATTATTTAGTCAATGGCTACTATAAATTAGCCGATAAACTTGTCTCAATCAAAGATAATTTTGGTTATTATGAGTTCAATCGTTCAATATTTTCAAAAAAATTCAATCATTATAATCTGAATATAATGACTAAAGATTTTTCATTAGCTTTAACTTATTCTTTATACGAGTCAATAAATAAACAATATAACTATCTTGTAGTTGATAAAAAGGGATATCCTCTTGAAGATATAACTCTAAGTTTTTCAACATTAAATGGTAAAAAAAGCTTATATGCACCGATTTTAATCGAAGGTATTAATCAAAAAATTAGGCTGAGTTTTAAACCTATTATTGTTACAACGACTAATTTATCGCTATTATTTAACTTAAATTCACATTTAATTTTTGGAAGATTCAATGGCAAAGTTCTTTTTGAAAATAAAGTTTTATCAATAGAGGATGAATTAGGATTTATTAATTTAACTTCACGCTAAAAATCTCTTTTTTTAAATAAATGAAGAGTAAGAAAATAAATTCCAATATAAGCAATTATGCCAAAGAAAATAAATGAACCTAAGGATATTAAATAAAAATTAGAATAAAGTGTTTCATTTATCAAAGGAATAAACATAAAGACTAAAGGAATAATTGTTACAAAAATCGATATAATACTTCCTATTGCAATTGCCTTATTTGAACCAAAAGCACTACAAATAAATAAAGAGATGCTCCCACTAAAAAATGAACAGGCAAAAAAGGTAAATAAAATACCAAGGATTTCATTTAACGTTAAACTTACTGGCGAAATAAATAGGTTCACTAAAAGAGGGATCATTAAAATAATTGTCGCTATTAAATGGATAATAATTTTACTTAATAAAATTGTAGATTTTTTAATGCCGACCGACAGGATAAATGGTGTCCAATGGGCTTTTTCATCATAAGAAAAAGAAGAAACGACCATATTTCCTGGATAGAAACCAGAAATAAAGATCAACGGCATAAATAGCGATAATCTTTCAAGATTTTGCTCCATAATTGATGGCAATTCTTCATCAATTGGAGGCAACTCAGTAGTAGGGACATCAATTAAAGCAATAAAAGAAATTCCTATTACAATAATCAAATAAATAACAAAAACTAGTCTTAAATTATAAAACTCTTTAACTAAAAGTCCTCTCATATACTCTTACCTCTTACAATTAAAATCATAATATCGCTTAAATTTGCTCTTCTTTTATTTTCTAAATCAAGTTTATCTTTTAAAGTAATAAACTCATGAACTCCATCAACATTATCTTTATATTTAATAACCATCGATTTATCAATTTTATCCCAAGTTTCTTGATCAACTTTAAAATAATCATACATATCTAATAAATCTTTTTTATATTCATTTAAAATTATTCTTCCTTGATGAATAAAAATGATTTGATTACAAATTCTTTCTAAATCTTCTACAATATGCGAAGAAATTAAAACAGTTCCTCCATCCAAGGCAACCGATGATAAAATATCTAAAATTTCATCACGAGCGATTGGATCCAATCCATTTGTTGGCTCATCTAAAATAAACACTTTAGCTTTATGAGATAAAGAAATTGCTAAATTTAACTTAACTTTCATACCTTTAGATAATTCTTTACATCTCTTATTTTTATCGATATTAAATTTAGTTAAATAATCAAAGAAACAATCTTTATCCCAAGTTAAAAAAATATTGTGTAATACTTTTTCGAGTTGAAAAATCTTAATAGAATCAGGAAAATTTAATTCATCGAGAATAAAAGAAATATTATCTCGATCATTTTTTGACAATTTATCAATATTTTTCTCAAAAATATTAGCCATTCCGCTATTAAAAGAAGTTATTCCAGCTAATATCTTCAAGGTTGTTGATTTACCAGCCCCGTTTTCACCAATGAATCCACAAATAGTTCCAGCCGATAAAGAAAAAGAAATATTATCTAATTTAAACTTCTTATATTCTTTATTTAAATTTTTAATAGTAATTACTTCCATAATTTACTCCATATAATCCGATGAATCTAAATAAGTTAAGGCCATCATCTTTATTCTTTCTAAATTCTTTTTATCTAGAACTTCATTATTAGTTAATAAACGATGATTCCCACCTTTGATAACTTCTAAATTCACAAAGCGATATTTTAAGAATTCCTTTAAATACTCACTCGCATAGTGATCAGCATCACCATATATAATAAAATCAGTTTGTTTTAAAAAAGGCAATGTTTTTTCAACAGGTGTTAAACAAATAAACTTAACTTTATTTAAATTTAATTCCTCTCTTAATTTTCCAGCAATTATCGTTCCTAAAGACTTAGCTATGAAAATAATTTCATTATATTCAGTTAGATTTAAATTAAGAAATTCGTTTTTAGCCGCTTGGTAACATTTTAAAAATGTTTCATCGTTTAATTTAGTATTTTCATTAATTACATCTTGATAAGATAAGGCAAAAGAATCGCCGTTTATAGCTTGATCTAAAACCATAAAAAGCGGTTTATCTTTTCCATATCTAATTCCAGGAAATATAACTTTTGCTGTTTTTAAAATATTCATATTTAAATAAAAGAACATAAGAAATTACTTCTTATATTCTCCATGCTCCTTAATTATTCGTGTAAAGAGATTAACTTCTTCATCACTAAACATTTTACTTCTGCTAGCGACTATATCTTTGAATTTAACTATGTTAAATAAAAGTCCGTTGGATTTTTCTATTTCCTCCTTATTTAACTCATTAAAAATAGGAAATACATCAACTTTTAAATGTTTTTCATTATTTAAGATATTTAAAATAAATCTCTTGGTTTCAATTAATTCTAAGTATGGATTAATCATTGTTGATTCATTTTCAACATCGCACCATAACTTATCATTCATAGTCACATTAGCGAGTTTTCCCTTAAAAGAATAAATATTAAATATATATATTCCAGAATTAGCAATTATAATGACATCACTATGAATCTTATTATTATCTAATGTTGAATGCTTCTTTAAACCTTCGACATTAAAAAAGGAATAATCTTCGATAATATTCTCTTTCTCATGAAAAGAATCCCATAATTTTAATGCGATTTTTTCTTTATATGTTCTTTTAAAAAATAGTCCCATATTTAATAATAAATATTATACATTAGATTTTAAAATTGTGATTGTGCATTAATTAAAAATTATCTTTATTCAATAAATAGAGCGTAAAGGCGTGAACAGTTTTTGCATCTCTAATCTTGCCATTTTTAATCATTTGAATCACTTCTTCTTCGCTTTTATATATAACTTCTACGAATTCATTTTCATCAAGATGAGTTTCTTTTTTTATTAAATCTTTAGCAAAAAAAAGATGAATCACTTCGTTCGTATAAGCAACGCTAGGATAAGTAGCACCTAAATAAATAATATTATCTGAATAATATCCGGTTTCTTCTTCTAATTCCCTTTGAGCGGTTAATCTAGGGTCTTCATTTAAGTCAGCTTTCCCAGCTGGAAATTCAATAATTATATCATGATAGGGATAACGAAATTGCTTCTCCAAAATAAAAAGATTGTCGCTAGTTTTAGCAACGACACAAGCAGCTGGACATTTATTAATATATTCTCGATGGGATTTATGGCCATTAGGACATAAAACTTCATCATTATGAACTTCTAATAGGTGGCCATCATAAACTATTGAACCGCTTAATTTTTCCTCTTCAAGTTTCATTAAAAATCATCCCTTTCT
The DNA here is from genome assembly GCA_949290725.1 of uncultured bacterium. Lineage (GTDB taxonomy): Bacteria > Bacillota_I > Bacilli_A > RFN20 > CAG-826 > Onthovivens. Next base: position 1,430 of record CASEST010000035.1, on the reverse strand, counting down.
TTGTGTTCAAAATCTATAAGTTCATCAACCGTCACATTAAAAATAGTTGCCAGTTTTTTTAACGTATCAATATCTGGCTCACTTTCATCTTTTTCCCATTTTGATACGCATTGGAAAGTGACATCAAGCATCTTTCCCATATCTTGAAGCGTTAAGTCGTTACTGCGACGATAACTTCTCAATCTTTTTCCAAATCCAATAGCCATATTATTAATTATCATAGTTCAATGAATTGATTATTTCAACAAAACATTGATTTTTATGTCTTAAATAAATTTCTGGTTCAAAGCAATTTGCTTTTATCTAATGAATTTTAATGTAAAATAATATAGGAACAGAGGTATTTTATGGAAAATTTTGATTTAGTTATTATTGGCGCAGGGCCAGCTGGATTAACTGCAGCAATCTATGCTCAAAGAGCAAACTTGTCTTATTTATTATTAGAGAAAGGACCAATTGGTGGAAAAGTTATAACTGCTTATGAAATTGAAAACTATCCAGGTTTTTCAAAAATTAGTGGAAGCGAACTAGCATTAACTTTCAGAAAACAGATTAAAGACCTAAATATTTATTTTAAAAGAGAGGAAGTTACAAGAATTGAAAAATTTGACGACTTATTTTTTATAACCACAAATAAAGACCGCTATCAAACAAAAAATATAATCTTAGCTACTGGAACAAAAGAAAACGAATTAAACGTTGAAAATGCTGACAAATTTAAAGGTAGAGGTGTTAGTTATTGTGCTACTTGTGATGGAGCTTTTTATAAGGATAAAAATGTAGTTGTTTATGGTGGAGGAGATAGTGCTATTACTGAGGCAACTTTTTTAGCACCTATTGTTAAAAGCTTAACAATTATATCGCGCCATGAATTAAGAGGCGAAGCTAAAAATATTGAGAAACTTCTTTCATCTAACAATGTTAAATGTATTAAAAACTCAGTTATAACCGAATTAATTGGGGAAAACGAATTAAAAGGGGTAAAACTTAGAAATATTTATACTGATAAAACTGAAAATTTACCTTGTGATGGGGTATTCGTTTATATTGGAAGCAAGCCTGAAGTTAACTATTTAAACTTCTTAAATGTCTTAAATGAGAAAGGGTATATTGAAACTGATTCTCATTTTAGAACTAGAATAGAGGGAGTTTATGCGATTGGCGATTGTATCGACAAAGAATTAAGACAAATAGTCACCGCTACTAGCGATGGTGCTAATGTAATTCATACTATTCTTAGTGATATGAATAAATAATTTCCACGTGAAAAATATTTTATTATATTAAATAAAAACGACCGAGTATGAGAGGTACCCCAAATCCTAGACATTAGGAAAGGGGTGCTTTTTTATGAAATATTCATGGAAATTCAAACTTGAATGCGTCGACAAGTATAAAAATGGTGAATATATTGCGACACCTGGAAAAAC
>CASEST010000034.1 GCA_949290725.1 uncultured bacterium | reverse complement strand
AGATAAATATTATTTTAATTCTTTAACAAACGAGATTTTAAAAGGCGATTATTATATGAATGTAGGTATTAATGTTTCTGCACCACTAGAACCATATACTTCAGCTTTAGTTGTATTAAAAGAAGTTGATAAGATTAGTTCAACGATTTATCGAAAGACTAAACAAAAAGATGGGGGCGAAGTTAGAACAAAACTTCTTTAAATTATGAAAAAAATTTTTGACTATTCCCTATTAATGTCACTAGATGATGGAATAAATATTGAACCATATAATGCTATTTTTGAATCGTTTATTGATAAAATAAATACAAGAATATCCTTAAATGGAAAATATAAATTTATTTTATTAAAAGATAATTATTTGGATGATATCGAGAATAAATATCTTCAAGATGATTTTAATATTGCTGATTTAAAAGAATTGACACTTCCTTCACATATTGAATTGAGCGAAGCTAAAAACTTCGATATTTCTCGACCTCAATATTTAAATACAATGTATCCTTGAGAAGTCTTTGAAGATTTACATTTTCCAAACATTCCAAAGTTAAACCCAGTATGTATTTATTTTAAAGAACTTGAAATAAATGATTTGGATTTAAATAAAAATGATTATTACTTAGAATTCAATGGTTTCGAAAGCGGGTTATATCTTTATATTAATAATAAATTTGTTGGATACTCATCATTTAATTTTGAAAATATTAAGTTTAAAATAAATGACTTTTTAAAAAAAGGTGTAAATCGTTTAACTTTTTTAGTTTTTAAATATTCATTTACTAGTTATTTAAAAGATCAAGATATGTGGAGATTTTTTGGAATATTTAGAGACGTTAATCTAATTAAAGTTAATAAACTCCATTTTCTTGATATTAAAAATGATTCTATTTTATCTAATGAAGATTATGAAACTGGCTTATTGAATCTAACTTTTACTTTGTCTTCATTTAATAAAGATAGTTCTATTTCCTTATCACTGAATTACAAAAATAAGAAGATTTTTAATGAAGTTATAAAAGCTGATAAAAAAGTAATTAATTATCAAAAAAGACTCAGCAATGTTTTTAAATGGAGTGATGAAGAGGCGAATCTTTACGAACTAAAACTTAAATTAAAAGATAAAAATAAAGAAGTAGAAGAAGTTAATTTAAATATTGGTTTCAGAGTTATTGAGATTAAAAATGGTATCATTAAATTAAATAATAAAAGAATCATTTTTAAAGGTGTTAACCGACATGAATTTGAATTTAAAAATGGAAGAGTAATAAATAAAGAATTAACTGAAAAAGATATAATTTTATTAAAGCAAAATAATTTTAATGCTTTAAGATGTTCACATTATCCTAACAATAATTATTTGTATGATTTATGCGATAAATACGGGTTATTGGTAATTGATGAATGTTCTATTGAAACTCATGGTTTATGGACGAATAAGAAAAATATTGATTTAAACAAAGACGTTTTGCCAGGTTCAAATAAGGACTATTTAAATATAATTTTAAAAAAGGGTGAAGCTATTTATCAAAATCATAAGAATCATCCCTCAATTATTTTTTGGAGCTTAGGAAATGAATCCTATGTTGGGGAAAACTTGGTTGAACTTTATAAATACTTTAAAAAAATTGATCCAACCAGATTAATACATTACGAAGGAAGCGCTCAAAATCCAAGCTTTGATTTAAGAAATAGTGATGTTATTTCAAGAATGTATTGGAAAATTGACCAAATTGAAAAATTTTTAAAAAAACATCCTGATGTACCATTTATTTTATGTGAATATGCTCATTCGATGGGTAATTCTACAGGCAATCTAGATGAGTATTTTGCTTTAAGTGAAAAATATTTAAATTTCCAACTTGGTTTTATTTGGGATTTTGTCGATCAAGGAATTATGATGGATGGTAAAATTCATTACGGCGGGGATTTTTATGATTATCCTAATGATGACAATTTTTGTGCTGACGGCCTTTTATTAGCTGATAGAACAATAACAAATAAAATTAAAGTTGCTAAATATTTATTTCAACCTTTTAAGATAGAAATTGCTGATAGTGGTGTTCGAATTACAAATTTAATGAATTTTAAATCGACCTCTAAATATAAATTTGAATATCATTTATTTAAAAGAAATAATGAGATATTTTCTAAATCTTTTGAGGTTAATATAGAGCCACAAAAAGATAAATTTGTTGAAATAGATATTAATAAATATTTAGATCACAATGATTCTGAAGTTTATGCTAGGGTAGAAGTTAAGGCTAAAGAGGACAATTTATATTTAAAAAAAGGCCAAGAAATTGGGTTCCAAGAACATTTCTTTAAAGGGGCTTTTGATAAAACGAATTTAAAATTGCGTGAAGAAGTTTTAAATTCAATCAATCAAAAAGACAATCATTATTTCCCTTTAAAATATTTTTATAGCAGCGAACATTTAACAATTTATAATGATGATGGCTTTAAAGTTATTTTTAAAGGTATTGGAATAGATGAAGGAGGATTAGAAGGAATAATTAAAAATAATAAGTTAATCTTATCTTCACCTATTTTTCCAACTTTATTCAGAGCAACTACCGATAACGATAACAAAATTAATAAATATTTCACCTCATTTTATTTTTCTGGATCATTTTATCCTTTGTATAATCCATTCACCGCACCATTTAAACTAATCAAAAGTGATGAAAATGAGATGATTGTCGAATTTTCCTATCGATTATTAACTGCAATATTTTTTAATAAGTTTAAGATTCGTTATCATATTTATAATGATGAAACTATTAAAGTTAGTTATGAATATAAAATCCCAACTCTTTTACCTTCCCCAAATATAATTGGATTACGCTTTGCCTTTAATAAAGATATTAAAGAATTTAATTATTTAGGATTAGGTGAAAATGATTCATATCCTGATCGCTATTTAGGGCTTAAATATGGAATTTATAGTAGCAGTGTTGATAAAGAATATATTCCCTATTCTAAACCTCAAGAAAATGGAAATCATTATTCGACTAAATTATTGAATTTAAAGATTGATGAAAATTATGAACTTAGTTTTATTAATGATTCTAAGCCATTTAATTTTAAATATTTAAAATATAATGAGTTTGAAATGGAAGTTGCCCATCGTTTTAACGATTTAAAAGAAGATAATTTATATAATTATTTAGTTATTGCGAGCGATACTAAAGGTGTGGGTGGAGATGATTCTTGGGGAAGCCTTGTACATAAAAAATATTTAATTAAAAAAAGAAAAATTAAATTTTCTTTCTATGTAAAAATAAAAGAAAAATTATAAATTGATATATTATAATTTTGTTATGCTAATAAATCAGGAAATAAGGAAAAATAAAGAGATTAATCCAAATTCTTTGCTCACTTTAAAATCTGAGATAAGTGATATATTTTCATATTCCTTTTTTAAAAGTAAAAATAATCTTATTAAATATTTAAGAATTAAAAATATTTCATCTTCTAATCTATCTTTTTTAAAGATTCATTTTAATTTTAATGATGATTCATTTTTAAAAATTGAAGATATAAATATTGAAAATATTAAAAGAAATGAAATTATTGAAATAACTGATTTTAAAATAAATATTGATGAAGAAAAATTATTATCTTTAGATAAAGAAAATAGAATAACATTAAATATTGAAATTTTATCATCATTAAATGAAATATTAATTTATAAAGAAAAAGAAATTAGATTATTAAATAAAGAAATATTTAATATTAACTATTTTTCTTTAGAATCTCTAACTAGTTTAGTTTCTTTAAATTCGGATTTTATTAAAGGAATCTATTATCGAGCTCTTGAAAAATTATATCTTTTAAAAAAAGATTATAATTTTTTAGGCTATCAAAATAGTTTTAAAGAAGATTTGATGATTGAAATAAAAGCTTTATATGAGGCTTTTACTTCTTTTTCTTTTTATTTAATAAATTTTCCTTCTAAATTTATCGAAAACGAATTCCCAATTCGTTCATATAAAGACATTTTTTTAAAGAAAAGAGGGACTTCTTTAGATTTAGCGCTCTTATTTTTAGGATTAATCGAATATTCTTCATTAAATGGCGAGTTGATATTACTGAATAATAAAGCGATGGCGGCGATTTGGTTAGATAATCAATCTTTTGGAAAAATAATAAATGAAAATAGTGAATTAATTTATTCTTTAATTGAGAATAATCGCCTAATTGCTTTATCTTTTTCATTTATTAATAAAAAAGATTCTTTTTTAGAAAATATTAATCAAAGTAAAAGCGAATTCAAAAATATTTATAAAGATAATTTACCCTTTTTAGCATTAGATATTAAAAGCGCACGAATTAATGGCTTTTATCCAATTATTGAAGATCATTTAGAGATTAAAGAATTACAAAAATATTCCTTTGATTTAAACGCTCTCTCGTTAGAAAATAATTCGATTTTTAGTAATGAAATTAAGCAAGATTATTTTAAAAATAAAGATCGCTTTTTTTATTGGGAGAAAAAATTATTAGATTTAAGTAAAAATAATGGTTTAATCAATATGAAACTAGGAACATATAACAATATTGAAGTAACCGTTCCTTCTTTAGATGACTTAGTTTATCTAATAAATAAAAAAGAAAATAGTTTTGAATTATTAAAAAAAGATAGCAAGTTAAAAAATATTGACCGGATAAAAGGAAATAATGAAGAGCTAGATTTATTAAAAAAATTATTAGTTAATAATAAATTAATTATTAATTTAAATGAGAAAGATTTTTTATCTTCTTTATCTTTATTATTTAAAAGAAGCAAAAGTGAAATTGAAGAAAATGGAACGAATACTTTATTTTTAGCTTTAGGTAATCTTGAATATAAAGAAGATAAAAAAATCTACTATGCCCCTTTAGTTTTGGTTCCAGTTAGTTTGATTAAAGGAAGCGCAAATTCCTATTTTTTATCAATCTTAGATGAAGATCCATTTTTAAATACCTCTTTAATTACTTATTTAAAAGAAGAATATAATATTTTGATTTCGTTAAAATCTGTCCCATATAAAAATGATGACGACTTAATTGATTTAAAAAGAGTTTTTCATGAATTTAAAAAAGCGACTATTGGCTATAAAAATTTTAAAGTTGAAGAAAGGGTTTTTTTGGGACGTTTTTCTTTTTCAAAATATATCATGTGGAAAGATATCGAAATTCGAAAAGACGATATCTTAAAACATAAAATTGTTAAGTCATTGATTAATAATCATAAAGAGCGGGATTCAAAAAATATTTTGGTTAATCCAAAAGAAATTGATAATTTTATTTCTTTAAAAGATGTAGCTATTCCACTTTCTTCAGATTCTAGTCAAATTGAAGCGATTATTAACGCTTCTTTAATGGAGAGTTTTGTTTTGATTGGTCCACCTGGAACTGGGAAGTCACAAACTATAGCTAATATTATTGTAAATGCACTTTTTAATAATAAAAAAGTTCTATTTTGTAGTGAAAAAAAGGCTGCACTCGATGTAGTTTATGAAAGATTAAAGGAATTAAGAGTGGATCCATTTTGCTTAGAGTTGCATTCAAATAAGCAAGATAAACGTTTAATCTTAAAAAAGTTTGAAGATGTATTAAAGGTAGGAGAAATCGAAAATAGTAAAGATTTTAATCTTTTAACTGCTAATTTGAATAATTTAAAAGACGAATTAAAAGAAGTTGTTAATAAAATTCATTATTTTAAACTTTATAATTATTCTCTTTATGAAGCGATTTTAAATTATAAGAAATATCAAGACTATCCTGGAGAAGTTGATATAAGTGATGAATTTTTGGATTCTTTAAACTCTAATCGTTTAAATGAAGTTGAAGCTTTATTTAAAAAAGCTGAAAAATATGCTAAATCTTTCCCAGATTTTAAAACTAATCCATTTAAAATTTATACTTTAAGAGATTATTCTTCCTTATTAAAAGAGGAATTTTCAAATTTTTTAACTAATTCAATCAAAGAATTAGATGAATTCGCTAAAATAAGTAAAAAACTTAATTATTCATTAAAAGTAGAAAGCTTTGATAAAAATACATTAGCGTCTTTATCATATATTTTTGATTTTATTGCTAATAATCCGCTTTATATTAATCTTTTTGATAAGGAAGATCCTAAAAAGTTAGTCAATAAATTGAAAGAGATGATTAAAGAGGAAGAAGATTATGCTAAGTTAGATAAAGAATTATCATTATTATTTTCTCCTAGTATCTTATCTTTAAGCTTAGATGAGTTATTATTTAATTATTCACGCTTAAAAAATGAAAATTTTATTTCAAGATATTTTAAATTAAATAAGATTTTAAAGATTATTAAACAAAAATCTAACAATAATAAATTGATTAATAAAGATAATATCGGAGTTTACCTTTTTAAATTAGATTATTATAAAAATAAAAGAAGCACGATTAAAAGGAATCGTTTGTTTATCTCTTCTTCGCTTGATGAAGATTATAATATTAACGATTTTAATAATAATTACTCTTATATTTTAGCTAAATTAGATAATTCTTTATATCTAATCGGTGAAATTGAAAAATTGGCTTATGGAAATTTATCGAGCAATAATCTTTTATCTTATGTTAAGGGATTAATTAAAAATAATGGAACGATTAATTTAATAAATAACTATATTGTTTCTTTTAATAAGGTAAATGAAATAATAACCATATTAAAAGATAAATATTTATTTAAATTAGAACTATTAAATCAAAAAGATTATATTAGCGACTTATTAACTTATTTAACTGAAATTTCAAAAAATATCGATTATTTACCTTATTATTCGGCTCTTTTATCTATCTTAGATCAATTTGAAATTTATCATCTTTCTTCAATTGTTGATAAATACTATGAAGGAAATGTTGATTTTGCAATTGAAGAATACGCTTTTAAAAAATCTCTATATAAGAAAATTATCGAAAAGATAATCAATAAAACTCATCTAGAGCAATTTTTAGGTAGCGAAGTTAATGAAATAAGAGAAAATTATCTTCGATTAGATGAAAAATATCGTGAAGAAGTAATTAAAGAAGTTGTTTCAAAATTATCGAAAAACATCCCCGTTGAATATAATAAAGGAGTTAATTCTTCAGAATTTTCAATCTTAAAAAAGACAATTAAAGCTAATGGGAGAGGATTATCTTTAAGAAAGATTTTTTCTTTATTACCAGAAACGATTAAAAAGTTAACTCCATGTATCTTAGTTTCTCCTTTAAGCGCTGCAAAATATCTTTCACCATTATTATATAATTTTGATATTGTTATTTTTGATGAAGCTAGTCAACTTCCTAGTGCAGAAGCGATAGGAATTATTTCGCGCGGGAAGAGCGTTGTTATTGCTGGAGATGATAAACAACTCCCCCCAACATCCTTTTTCGATAAGCAGATTAATGATGAAGCAAGTGAACTTTATGTTTCTGATTTAGATTCCGTTTTAGATGACGCTATTGCTTCATCATTTCCAATTAAGCGACTTTTATATCATTATCGTAGCAAAAATGAGTCTTTAATCGCTTTTTCTAATTCAAAATTTTATGATAATAGCCTTTATACTTTCCCTTCAAAAAAGGAATTAACTTTTAAAGTTCATTTTAAATATGTAAAAAATGGAATTTATGATAGTGGAAGAAGTGCAACTAATAAAGAGGAAGCGAATGCTTTAATCGCTGATTTAATCAATAATTTAAGGATTAATAAAAATAAATATAGTTATGGGATTATTACTTTTTCAATTCATCAAATGTATTTAATTGAACGATTATTGATGGAAAAAATCGAAAATGATAAAGAATTGAACGAAATAGTTTCTACATTAAAAGAACCAATCATCGTTAAAAACCTTGAAAATGTTCAAGGTGATGAACGCGATATTATATATTTATCCATTTGTTACGGGAAAAATAAAAATGGTCGATTTATCCATAATTTTGGGCCGATAAATGTTTCTGGAGGCTATCGAAGATTAAATGTTGCAATTACTCGTAGTAGAGAAGAAATGTTTGTTTATTCATCTATTTTATATAGTGATATTGATTTAAATCGTACAAGCAGCGAAGGAGTTAATTATTTGCGTTCATTTTTAGAATATGCTCAATATGGCATGGATGTATTATCGTTTAAAGATGATAAGCTAATAATTGATCAAGGTATCGAAGATTATTTAGCTAAGGATTTAATTTCTCTAGGCTATAAAGTTAATTTACATGTTGGTTCGTCTAAATTTAAAGTCGATATTGGCGTCATTAATCCAAAAAATGATAAAGAATATATTTTAGGAATTATTTTAGACGCTAATTCTTATATTAATACGCCAACCGTAATGGATCGAAATATTGTTCAATTTTCGCAACTTAAATTACTAGGTTGGAATTTAATGATGGTCTGGAGCTTAGATTATTATAATTATAAAAATAAAATACTTAATGAAATTGACGAGAAAATTAAAGATTTAATTTCTAATGATATAGAAAGTCCACAAAATAATGAAGCAGCTAATTTTAAAACAATCGAATTTAAAAAGATAAGTCGAAAAAATGAAAAACCATTGAAACCTTATTATATTTTTGCTTTAAAAAATTTATATAGTGAAGCACAATTTATTGATATTAGAAATCGTGAAAAAGTTTTTAAAATTATTAAACAGATTGTTAACGTTGAATATCCAATTAGCGAATCATATTTAATTAAACGCATCTCTTATCTTTTCCAACTTAAAAGAAAAAATAAAATAAATAGCCAAGTAATGCGTTATTTTATATCAAAATTAAATAATCTCTATACTTTTTCTTATATTTCAAATATTAAATTTTATTTTAAAGACGATTTAACAAACCCATTAGAAGTTTCCTTTTATCGAAAAAATGATGAACGAAATATTGAAGATATTTCAAAGGAAGAAGTGAGTGTTTTAATTTTATATTTATTAAAGAAATATATTAGTATGAACATAGACTTATTAAAGAGAGAAGTTGTTAAAGAATTTGGATTTAAATCGAAAACTAAAAAGATTGATGAATGTTTAGATTATGTTTTATCTTATTTAGAAAAGGATAGAAAAGTATTAAAAGTAGAAGGCAATGAAGTTTTATTAATTTCTTAAATTTTTTTGCACCAAAACTAAATATTTTAAACTCTTATTATATGTAAAAATATTTTTATGATAAATTTTGAAAAAAGAATCAAGGATGTTCAAGAAAGTGGCAATGAAACTCTTTTATATTCTTTATTTGAGGAAATTTATAATGAATATTATAAATTAGTTATTTTTGTGATAAGCACCTATATAAGAAATAAAGAAGATATAAAAGATATAACTCAAGATACGTTTATTTCTTTTTTTAAAACGCTTAAAAAAGGGGGAGAAATTGCAAATATAAAATATTATTTAGTGAGTATAGCTAGAAATAATTCTTTAAGGAATTTGGAAGAAAAAAATATGAATATCAGCGAATTTAATGATAGTATTTATTCTTTTGAGGAAGAAAATAGTGAAATGATGATTGATTCAAAATTGAACTCTTTAGCTTTTAGTGAAAGAGAAATCATTATTAATCACATTTATTTAAACAAAACATTTAAGGAAATCGCTTTAGAAAGGTCGGTTTCCTTAAATACAATAAAAAGTACTTATCGTCGTGCTATTTTGAAATTAAAAAAGATTATTTAAGGGATTAATTATGAATAAGAAAATGGTTGAAAAAAAGATAAATAACGCAATCAATGTTGAACTATATTTAGAGATTAAAAATAATATTTTTAAGGAGTGCGACATTAAAGGTTTTAATAAGGAAGATCAAAGCCCTGTTAAGAAGTTTTATTTTAAAAAACCTTTATTAATTGGAGGATCATTTGTTTTAGCTCTTGGTTTAATTATTTCTTTATTTGCTGTTGGAAATATTTCGATAAATAATTCAAAACCTAATGGTTCGGGTGATCATAATAACTCTGGCCAAGCTGGCAACGAATTTTTTGGTGAATATACATTTAATTCATTTAATGCCTTTAATAGTTATTATTCATTTGTTAAAAATCGTAAACCTGAGGTATATTATCCTTTTGTTTTTGATATTTCTAAGATCGAAGGGATTGATGAGATGTTGTTCTATCATTTAGATGTTTCTAATAAGGAAGGGATAAAAATCACTGCTTATGTTGAATTCAGCTATTCATCTTTAACTGGTAGAGATAATTTTATTTTAGTTTTCATAAGTGATAATATCGAGGTAACTTCTTCATCAAGTTTAATTAAAAACGATAGTGAATTTACTATAGATATGTCGAAATTAAAACTTGATTATGAAATAAGTGATTTATCATTATTCTCATTGATTGGAAATAGCGGAGAAACTATTTATCATTTAATCGGTAAAGAATCGTCGACATTATTTGATTTAAGTGATGAAGTTATTTCTTTTTATAAATAAAAGGGCGGTTTAACCACCTTTTTAAGTCTTAAAAGAAAATTTCTTCAAAGTATACTTGATTGTTAACCATTTTTTTAACAAAGAATAATGTTGCTTCGACCTCATTCCAGCCAGATTCATTTTCATATTCAACTACATATACTTCTTGTCCGTTATGATTGACTATGTGCATCTCATATTCTTTTTCATTGATTTCATAAGAAACTGCTTTTTTACCCCATTCATCTTCAATTTCGATTGAATAATGTGATTCTAATCGGCCGTTATTTACTACTGTATATGTGAATTCAGTTTCTTTTTCAGCGAATTCATTCTCACTTTCTTCTTCAACCATAATATAACTATTATTATTTAGTTCGATTCTGAATAATCTTTCACTTTCTTCTTCATCCCAACTACTTTCCTCTTTAGTAATGCTAGTGAACCTGTATGCGGTTAAATCTTCATTAACATAGGCGATTCCTTCGAGAGTTTGGAAATTATTACCGCGATTCATATAACTATTAGTGATATTAAAATATAATGAAATTGTTGAAGTGTTTAAATAGTTATCTTGATAATTAATTTTTTCTAAATATTGATAGGTATTACCTTCGATAACTTGATTAACTTCACTGATTGTTGATTCAAAAGCTGTATCATTTAATAATAATAAATCAAGTGTTGGCAAAACTTCCTTAATTTCATTTTTTTCTTCATCGCTTATGTTGTTAAAATCATCTCTTAAGGCATCAAATCTTGAATTTGAAGTGGAAAGGGTTGACATTTGAGAAGCTGAATTTGAGAAGAATGAGATTAAGTTCATTCCGGTGACAGTTTGTAAATCTCCTAAATTATCTTGAATAACTTCACTTGATGGTAAATTTGTACCATTGTCAGTTTGATTATTATCATTATTATCTTTTTCGCTATTTGTTTTATTGCCGCAAGAAGCGATAAGTAAAGTTGTTGATAATCCTAATAATGGTAATAAAGCAAATAATTTCTTTTTCATTTTATAATCCTCCAATTTTGTTTTATACCATAAATACGTATATTAACTAAAATTTATTGGAAAAATTTTTAAAAAAATAACAATAATAAAATTTATTCGATCATTATCATATTTTTTAAAAATAAATATTTCTAAATAAAAAAAATAAAACAAGTGTTTCCACTTGTTTTATTCTTAACTTTTTAGTTTTTAATTATTGGCGTATCAGAGTTATTGAAATAATAATATCGAGTGTTATTATTATCGAGATTAAAGAAGACATTTCCTTCAAATTCATCCTCTCTATAACCTTCATATTCAAACTCAAAATATAAAGAAGTTTCGCTTAAATTATAAGAGTAATATTCTAAAGATAATTCATCACCTTCTCTTGTTTCAACTTCAGCTTCCATTTCAATTTCATTAGCTTCATTTTCGTATTCGTAAGTAAATTTTTGAATAAAATTATCGAAATATGCCTCATTTAAAGAAGTATATGTTGAATAAGACAATGAATTTTCGGTTTCGCTTCCATTAATCTCGTTTTCTTGTTCAATTTTTACTACATTATTCTCGCTATATGAAATAATTGTTTCAATAGTTTTTTCGTTTTGTTCATCCTCAGTTTTTATAGTTATTGGATAGGTAGCAGTAGAAGTAATTAAATTTCCTTCCATAATGAATTCACCGCGAGTTTGTTGATAAGTCATATCGTATTCAACTTTTAAAACTTCTTCACCTAAACTCAATGTTAATAAATTTTCGGTTGAAGTTATGGCATAATCATGATGATTTATTAAATTTAAAGCCCCTAGTGAATAAGGATCATATAAATCGACAACCTTATTAAGCAAAGCTTCATTGTTATAATTATGGTTACGATCAGTTATATTTAAGCTATCTTTTGATAATGGGCTAACGAAATTAAAATTGTTAAGAGCAGTTGAAAGTGTTGAACTATCAAAAGAGATAATGGTGTTAAGTTGACGAGTAATCATCTCTTGATCTTGAGTTGTTAAATCGTCAAAACCAAAATCATTTAATCCAGGATTATCAGGGTCAACTGGTTTATCATCCGGTGGTTCTGGATTAACTGTATTAGAAAATTGTGGAATTAAAATTGATAGTGAAATCGCTAAAATTAATGAAAAAGATGCTATTGGAAGAGCATATTTTAAGAATGTCCCTGATTTGAAGCTCTTTTTCTCTTTAATTATAACTGGCGGAATTGATGTTTTATTCTCTTCCTTTTCTTTTTGATAGCGAGCTAAAATGGATGCACTTGTAGTTTTGATTTCATATTCATCGTTTTGTTCTTTTAGTTTTTCCTTTAAGAATTTATCATTTTCGATTTTTTTCATACATCCATCACCTCCTTTAATTTTTTAATAGCGTTATTATACCGATATAAGACTGTCCCAAGTGGAACTTTTAAACTTGAAGAAATTTCAGCGAAACTCATCTCATCATATATATGTAGCATTACCACGTTATATTCTTTTTCTTTTAGATGAGTTCGCATTTTTTCTAGCAAAATCAGTTTATCCTGATTATAGTCTTCATGGGTTTTAACTTCTAAATTATTTTCTTCATCATCTAAACTTAAATTTTCCTTACTTATTTTCCTAAGATAATCAAGCGAACAATTTTTCGAGATCATCATTAGATAACCTAAAATTGTCTTACCCTTATTTATTGAATGAATATTATTTAAAAATTTAACATAAGTTTCTTGTAATAAATCTTCAGCAACCTCATGCGATTTAACAAAAGAAAGGATATTATAAAAAATCGATTTTTTTGTTCTATCATAGAAATCGCTAAAATTCGTTAAGTTTTCATTTTTAAATTCATCTAAATAAGTGTTTAAAACAAATTCGTCCATTATAATCCCTTCATTATAAATACGTATTATATTTATATTTTATTGGAAAAAATAAAATTTACTATAAATTAACGTTTTAATAAAATAAAAATTATTTTTTAAGGTATAATTAAAAATATGGTTGAAATAAGTGATTATGTACATAATAAGAAAGAAGAAGTAAAAGGTTTTATTTCTTCTCTGAATAAGAATAGCAAGAAGAATCTTAAAATCGTTATTGTCCAAGTTAATGATGATGAAGCAAGCAATTCCTATATTAAAGGAAAAATAAAAGATTTATGTGAACTTGGAATATCCCATCAACTTTTAAAATTAAAAAAAGATATTAGTGAAAATGCTCTTTTTGAAATAATCGATCAACTAAATAAAGATGAATCTGTTACTGGATTTATTGTTCAACTCCCTTTACCTCCACAGATTGATGAAAATAAAGTGAAAAGAATGATTGATCCCAAAAAAGATTTAGATGGTTTTAATCCGTTATCCCCATTTTTAAGTGCAACACCAAAAGGAATTTTGACCTTTTTAAAAGATAATCGCTATGTAATGGTTGGGAAAAACGCTGTAATAATTGGGAGAAGCGACATTGTAGGTAAACCGATGGCAAAGGCTTTATTAAATGAAAATATGAATGTGACTATTTTACATTCCTATACTACTAAAGAAGATCGTAAATTTTATTTAGAACATGCTGACTTGATTATTGTTGCTGTTGGCAAACCTTATTTTATTAAAAAAGATGAATATAAATTTAAAAAAGATGCAGTGATTATCGATGTAGGAATCAATCGAGTTAACGGTCATTTAATTGGTGATTGTGAACCTGATTTAGGAGTATATTTTCAATCTCCGGTACCTCGTGGAGTCGGTCTTTTAACTCGTTTAGCTTTAATTTTAAATCTATTGGAGGCTTATAAAAATTATGGATTTTAATATTGGAAAAACAGAAGTATTCGGATTGGAGAGTGCAATTAAAGCAAGTGGAAATCCGATGCGTACGGTCTTTGATCGTAATGAGATAAACGAAAAGGATTTAAAAAGGGCAATTAGTTTAGGTTCTTGTAGAGGCGGAGAAGGACACGATAATTATTTAAAAGGTATTGTTGTTGAATTCGACATAACTGCTCCTTTATATTGGTGGAAACAGGCTCAAAGATACCATTTTTTTGAGTATGTATCTTCTCAATCAACTATGCATTGCCTTTTAAAATTCGATATTACTAATCAATGTGTTGAAGAAACTAATAAAGAAGTATTAACAATTGTTAATCGAATTAAAGATGAATACAATAATATCTCTGATGACGACAAAGAAGCAAAAACTAAAAAGTGGCGCGAACTAGTTGCTTCTACTCCATGTGGTTTTTGTTTAGGGGCTACTATGGTGACCAATTATCAGCAACTAAAAACTATGTATAATCAAAGGAAATTTCATAAATTAAAAGAATGGCATACATTTTGTGATTGGTGTGATAAATTACCACATTTTAATGAGTTTACTGGTTGTAAAAGGGATTAATTATGTATAAGGATAAGGAATTAATAAAAGAATATTGTGAATTATTAGTTAAGATAGGAGCAAACATTCAAAAAGGCCAAGAAGTAGTTATTCAAGCTTCGACCGAGGATAGCGATTTTATCGAGCTTTTAGTTGAAGAATGTTATAAAGTAGGAGCTAAAAGAGTAGAAGTTTTATGGCAAAATGACGCTTTGACTATTTTAGATTATAAATATCGAGATTTAGAAGATTTATCCCATCTAAAAGATTATGAAAAAAGTAAGTGGGAATATTATTTAAAAAATTTACCAGTACGTATATATATCGAAAGTAGTGCACCAGATTCTTTATCTGGAATAGATAATATAAAATTAGCCTCTGCAGGAAAAACTTTAAGAAAAGAAATTCGTAAATATCGCGATATTATGGATGATAATTATCAATGGTTAATTGCAGCTATTCCATCAAAAAAATGGGCAAAGCAAGTTTTTCCTAATTTAAATGAAGATGATGCCTATAATGCTTTATGGGAGGCGATTTTAAAAGTATCAAGAGTTGAAAATGGAAAATCTATAGCTAATTGGATGCAACATGATGAGAATTTAACTAAAAAAAGCGAGATTTTAAATTCATTAAAATTAGTTGAATTACAATATAAATCCTCTAATGGAACCGACTTTAAGGTTGAATTAAGTCCAGATATTAAATGGGAAGGTGGAGGTGAATATACTAAAAATAATCATGTTTATTACAATCCAAACATTCCTAGTGAAGAGATTTTTACTTCACCTTTAAAAGGGAGATGTGAAGGTAAAGTTGTAGCAACTAAACCTCTTTCTTATCAAGGGCAGTTAATTGAGAATTTCTCAATTACTTTTAAAGATGGTAAGGTTAGTGAAGTTCATGCTGAAAAAGGCGAAGAATTATTAAAATCAATGATCAAAATGGATGAAGGCAGCTCGATGCTTGGTGAGTGTGCTCTTATTGCATATGATTCCCCAATAAATAATACTAATCTGTTATTTTTATCAACTTTATTTGATGAAAACGCTTCTTGTCATTTGGCTTTAGGTGCTGGTTTTACTAATCTTTATAAAGATTCAGATAAATTGAACAATGATGAAATTTATGAAAAAGGTATCAACAAATCGATAATTCATGTTGATTTTATGATTGGCAGTAAAGATATGGATATTATTGGAAAAGATCTTAATGGAAAGACTTATCAAATATTTAAAAATGGTAATTGGGCGATATAGAAAATATTAAAGTTATGAAAGAGTTAAGCGAAGAATTTACAATTACTACTAATTTAAGAGATTGCTATGACAATTTAAAAATGTCCTCCGTTTTGGACTTAACTCAAGAAATTGCTACGCATCACGCTAACATTTTAAATGTTGGTTTTGATGACTTTATTGTTAAAAATTATATCCGGGTTATTGTTCGTAATAGATTTGATATTGTAGGCGATATCTATAACTTGTCAAAGGTTAAAATAAAAACTTATCCTTTAAAAAATAATTTGATGGAATATCCTCGTGATTATGAAATTTATAATGAAAAGGATGAACTTATTATTAAAGGCCGCTCTATTTGGATGGTCTATGATTTTGTTAAAAAGAGTATTGCGACGCCACATTTAGAAATCTATGATGAAGGAAGAGTTGGCGTTTTTAATGAAAGATTAAAAAGATTACCTAAACCAATTAAAAGTTCTGAACATTATATAAAGGATATTGTGGTTAGAAAATCTTTATTAGATCATAATATGCATTTGAATAACTCGCATTGCGTTGACTTGTTTTTAGATTTATTTAATCCTGATAAAGAAACAAAAATTAAATCATTTCATGTGGAATATGTTTCCCAATGTTATTTAAATGATAGATTATCAGTTTATAAATATCATAATTTAAATAATTTTTACATTTATATTTATAAAGATGACGAATTAAAAATATATTTTGAAGTTATCACTAATTAGTAATAAAATGATGTTTTAAAATTGGAGGCAGAAATGAATATTCGAATTTCAGAAAGAGTTAAGAAAGCTTTAGATGAGAATAAACCTGTTATAGCTTTAGAAACTACAATCATCTCTCATGGGATGCCATATCCAAAAAATGTTGAATGCGCTTTAAAGGTTGAAGAAGCAATCGAAAGTGAAGGTGCTATTCCAGCAACCATTGGCATTATAGATGGCGTAGCCATTATTGGAATGAGCCATCAAGAAATTGAGGAATTTGGCAAAAGAAAGGGTATAAAAAAGTGTTCTAGAAGAGATTTACCTATTATTTTTGCAAAAAAAGATTGGGGAGCAACCACTGTTGCAGCAACTATGTTTTTAGCTTCGATTGCAAATATAGAATTTTTTGTGACTGGCGGAATTGGCGGAGCTCATAAAAAAGCGAATGAAACTTTTGATATTTCCGCTGATTTAGAAGAATTAGCTAAAACTAATGTCTCAGTTATTTGTGCCGGTCCTAAAGCGATTTTAGATTTAGGATTTACAATGGAGATCTTAGAGACTAAAGGCGTTCCTGTTTTAGGATTTAATAGTGATGTTTTGCCTGCTTTTTTTACTAAAACAAGTAAATATAAAATAGATTATAATTGCAAAACCCCACTTGAGGTTGCTGAAATTGTTAAGGCAAAAAGAGAAAATAATCTCGATGGAGGTGTTTTAATTGCTAATCCTGTACCAGATGAATATTCTTTAAATGAAGAAAAAATTAATCAAGTCATCGATAAAGCGATAGCTGAAACGGAAGAAAAAGGAATTAAAGGAAAAGATGAAACCCCATTTTTGCTTTCTAAGATTGTTGAACTTACCAATGGAAAATCTTTAGAAACTAATATTGCCTTAATCATTAATAATGCTCATTTAGGAGCGAAGATTGCTAAAGAATATTGTTTATTAAATAAATAGAAGGTAATGATATGCCATATATTGAAATAAATTATAATAATAAGCTCGATGATACAGTTAAAGATGAAATAAAAAGTGAATGTGGTAAGCTTATCTCGATATTGCCAGGAAAATCGGAAGATTGGTTAATGGTTAAAATAGATGATCAAGCTGATTTATATTTCCAAGGAAATAAAGAAAAAGCCATTATGATTAAGGTTTTAATTTATGGGGAAAAGATTGGAGATTCACTTCTTAATAAATTTAGTTTTAATTTGACAGAATTTATCTCAAAGAAATTATTAGTCGATCCAAATAGAATTTATATTTCTTATTTCTTCACTATGTGTTGGGGAATGGGCGGTAACAATTTTTAAAAAATAGCGGTAAGTCGCTATTTTTTATTTTTTCTAATTTTAATAGCACCATTAAGTTAATTTAATGAGATTTAATATAATTATGTATGCGCTTAAATATTTATGTAGATTATAAAATTATAAATAAATATTTTCACGTGGAAATATTTTTCTTTGCAATTCATCATATTTTTCTATTCCGAAAAGAGAAATTAGAAATTTTAAATAAAAAGATTAGCCAAATTTTATTGCTTATATTAGAATAATAGAAGAAAAGGATTTAATTAACTTAATAATAATTTTGGACTCAATTTTGAGCTTATTTTTGCTCTAATAAAATAAATAATGAAAAGGAGGAGTCGACCAATGGACAAAATAGTTATCTTAGACTACGGAAGCCAATATAATGAATCTCTTTTAGTAAAATTAAGAGATAATGGCGTCTATAGTCTCTTGCTTCCAAAAGAAACAACCAAAGAAAAAATTGAAGATCTTCACCATGTTAAAGGAATTATCCTTTCCGGTGGCCCTGGAGTTCTTGAAAATGATGAAGCTAAAGTTTTTGATGAGAGAATTCTTGAACTTAACATTCCAGTTTTAGGCATTTGCTATGGCATGGAAGCTTTAGCAAAACATTATGGCGCGAAAATTCAATCAATAAAGGACAGAGAGTATGATAAGCATGTTGTGCGTATTAATACTAATTGTCCTTTATTTTTAGATATTCCAGAAGAAACAGTTGTTTATATGTCAAAAAATGACCACGTTGATTCTTTAGAAGGAGTTGAAATGATTGCTGAATCAGCTTCCTCAGGATTGGTCGGTTTTTCTAAAGGATATACTTTTGGACTTTTATTCCATCCTGAAGTGGCAGCTACTGAATTTGGTGAAAAAATATTACAAAATTTCATCAAGATTTGTGGTTGCAATGGGCATTGGACAATCGATAGCTTTATTGAAAATAAGATTAAAGGCTTAAAGAAAGAAATCGGTGATAAAAAAGTTATTTTAGGTCTTTCTGGCGGTGTTGATAGTGCAGTAGCTGCTTTGCTTTTACATCGCGCAATCGGAGATAATTTAACTTGTTTATTTGTTGAAACCGGATTACATCGTTATAACGAATATAATGTTATTATCAAACGTTTCGAAGAGCATTTTAATATTAAAGTTCATATTGCTGATGAGGGTGAATTGTTCTTAGGAAGACTTAAAGGAATTGTTGATCCTGAAGAAAAAAGAAGAATAATTTCAAATACTTTTGTTGAAGTATTTAAAAAAGCAACTGAAAAATTAGGACATTTTGATTTTTTAGGCCAAGGAACACTTTATACTGATATTAGAGAATCTAAATGGGGTGGCAAGAGCAAAGTCATTAAAGATTTACCTGAAGATATCGGATTTAAAATTATTGAGCCAATTCGTCAATTGACTAAAGATGAAGTTCGTAGTGTCGGGCGTCGTTTAGGTTTAGATGAAAGTTTTATTAAAAGACAACCTTTCCCATTCCCAGGATTAGCTATTAGAATTATTGGTGAAGTTACTTTAATTAAACTTGAGGTTTTAAGAGAAGCTAATGAAATTTTATCACAAGAGATAAGAAGAGCTGGAATTAATGATGAGATGTATCAATATTTCTGTGTTTTAACAAATATTGATAGTGTTGGAGTTGAAGGCAATAATAAGATTTATTATCATACAATCGCGATTAGATGTGTCACTTCTTTAAATGGTATTAACGCTGATTTCTATCACTTTAATATGGATTTACTTGGACGTATTTCTCGAAGAATTGTTAATGAAGTTGCTGGGGTTAATAGAGTTGTTTATGATATTACAACTAAACCACCATCAACTATTGAATATCAATAAAAACTATAAAAATAAGGCTGAATAGCCCTATTTTTTCTATTTAAAGCGTGTATTATATATGGGATGAAAAAGATAAAACAAGAAGATTTAATTTTAGTTGGTGGGAGCAATATTGATTTTATCGCTTCTTCTTTATCACCTTTAATTAAAGAAACATCAAATATCGGGAAAATAAATATCTCTTTTGGCGGTGTGATGAAAAATATTGCCTATGATTTAGCTTTATTAAATGATAAGTTTATATTCTTTACCGCTTTAGGGGATGATTTATATGCTAAAAATTTAATTAAACATCTAAAAGAGATGAAGATTAACTTTATTACTCCACTTAATAAAGGTATTTCTTCATCATCTTATTTAGCAATAAATGATCAGAATAATGATTTATATATTTCAATATGTGATAATGAGGTTATTAATAGTTTGTCCCCATCTTTTTTAATGAATTATGATTTAAGTTTTGAAAAAGCGAAGTATATACTTTTAGATGCTAATTTAAATTTAGAAACTATATCACATATTATTGATCGTTATCATCATAAAAAAATAATGGTTGAAGGTGTTTCAATTGAAAAAATTAAAAAATTTAAACAATTTTTAAATAGAATATATTTATTAAAAGCTAATTTAGATGAAATTAAGGAATTATTTGATTTAAAAGATGATAATCTAATCGAAAACCTTTTGAAGGAATTAGTAAATTCAAAAGTTAAAAAAGCGATAATTTCTAATAAAAGCGAAGCGATTTTATATTTTGATGGCGAAAAAATAAACCAAATAAAAGTAGTTAAAAAGGAAAATATAGTTTCAAGTAATGGAGCAGGAGATGCTCTTTTTGCTGGTTTTATTCATTCATTTTTAGTTGATGAAGATTTTTATAAGGCTATAGGATATGGAATCTATTTGGCTTCATTAGTGCTTGAAAGTAAAAACGCTTACCCGGAAATAGATAAGTTAAAAAAAGTATAAAATTTATTTTTTAGGT
>CASEST010000033.1 GCA_949290725.1 uncultured bacterium | reverse complement strand
TTTTTTTTAACCCAAAAAAGACACATGTAAATGAGTTGTAATAAAAAAGGCACACCAATAAAATATAAAATAACATTATTAATGGCGGTTAATACTTCATAAAGTGTATCGTACCACATAGTTAAGATATTATAACATAAGTTTTAGTTTTGCGAGTTATTTCATTTGCTTTAATTCAAAAAGAATCTCTCTTAACTCAATAGCCTTTTCAAAATCAAATAATTTTGCTGCTTTCTTCATTTCAGCTTCAACCTGTTTAATACGAATTTCAATTTCCTTTTTAGTTAATTTATCGCTGCTATCATGTTTTCCTATTAAATTATTATCCTCATGGGTTATAGCATGAATAGGTGATACGATTGGTTTAATAATTGTTGAAGGAATAATTCCATATTCCTCATTATATCTTTCTTGTATGTTTCTTCGTCTTTCCGTTTCTTTTATACAATGATTCATGCTTTCAGTAATTACGTCAGCATACATAATAGCTCGACCATGTTCATTTCGAGCAGCTCGGCCAACAACTTGAATCAAACTTCTCTCACTTCTTAAGAAACCTTCTTTATCAGCATCTAAAATAGCAATTAAACTGACTTCAGGGATATCTAAGCCTTCTCTTAAAAGATTTATACCAATCAAAACATCATACTTGCCTTTTCTTAATTGATAGATAATTTCACTACGTTCTAAGGTTTTGCATTCACTATGCAAATAGACCGCCTTAATTCCTTTTTCTTTTAAATATTTAGTGAGATCTTCAGCCATCCTTATTGTTAAAGTAACAACCATTACTCTTTCATTGTTCTTGATATTATTATTAATTTCAAAAAGCAGGTCATCAATTTGGCCCATTGAAGGTCTAACTTCGATCTTAGGATCTAAAAGACCGGTAGGACGAATAATTTGTTCGCTTACAATGTTATTTACTTTTGCTAATTCATAATCCCCTGGGGTGGCTGAGTCAAAAATCACTTGATTGTATTCACTCTCAAACTCATCAAAATTTAAAGGTCTATTGTCAAGTGCAGAAGGCAAACGAAAGCCATATTCAACAAGCGTTAATTTTCTACTTCTGTCTCCATTAAACATCCCTCTAATTTGAGGAATAGTAGCATGAGATTCATCTATAATCATTAAATAATCTCTTGGAAAATAATCCATTAAACAAAACGGCTTTTCACCCTCTTTTCTTCCATCAATATGTCGAGAATAATTCTCAATTCCAGGGCACATTCCAAACTCTTGTAAGGATTCAACATCTTGGCGAGTCCTTAATTCAATACGCTCTGCTTCTAAAAGTTTGCCTTCAGCTTTAAAATAGGCAATTCTTTCATCTAACTCTTCTAAAATCTTTTTACAAGCGCGATCAATTCTTTCTTTTGTCGAAGCATGGTCATAAGCTGGCAAAAAAGAATAAACTTGATAGGATTCGATTATTTCGCCTGTTAAGTAATTACATTTATAAATTCCATCGACAGTATCGCCAAACATTTCAAGGCGAATATAGTCATCCTTATTATCAGCACCCATTATAGAAATGCTATCACCGGTTACTCTAAATCTACCTGGAGATAAGTCTATATCATTCCTTTTATATTGGGAATCAACTAGTTTTTTATAAAATTCTTTAATATCAATGTCTTCACCAACTCTAACTTCAAAGACTAGTTTTTTATATTCCTCAGGATCAGTCAATCCATAAATTGAAGCGACTGAAGCTACGACAATCGTATCTCTTCTTGAAACAATAGAATTAACAGCACTGACTCTCATCATTTCAATTTCTTCATTCATTAATGCTGATTTTTCAATATACGTATCACTTGAAACTACATAGGCTTCAGGCTGATAAAAATCAAAGTTTGAAACAAAATATTCAACTCTATTGTGAGGAAATAGTTCCTTCATTTCTTGATATAACTGACCTGCTAGAGTTTTATTATGGACTAAAATTAAAGTAGGTTTATTAACTTTCGCGATGACATTTGCCATAGTAAAAGTTTTGCCTGTACCTGTTGCTCCTAATAAAACTTGAAATTTCTTATTCTCATTAATCCCTTCTACAAGTTCTTTTATTGCCACAGGTTGGTCACCAGTTGGTTTAAAAGAAGAAACTAATTCAAATGCTCTATTTTCCATCTTTATCCTTATTGACCAAACCTTTTAAAGTTTTAAGTGTGTTTTCTTTACTAGATTTAATAGGTGAAAAGCCCTCACCATTAACTAAGTTGACCTCTCCAATAATCATGAAAGCATCTTTATCTATTTCAGCTATTAAATCTTTAATTTTTAATAACTCTGAACGAGAAAAAACAATTCTAACTAAATCCTTTTCTTCGTTTGTAAACCCACCTATTACTTTATAAATAGTTACGCTTCTATCCAACTCTTTAATAACCTTCTCTTTAAGCTGTTCGGTTTTATTTGTAATAATGTCAGCAAAATAAGCTCCGGCTTGTCTAACATAAATAAATTCAATCATCATCGAGCATAAAACCGCAGCAAAAATCCCAATTAATCCTGCAAGAAACCCAGTTGAAGATCCTTCAACAAGTTGAATGATAATGCCAACTATTACAATACCAGCATCAAAAACTAAAGCAGATGTAGAGGTTTTTAAACCAGTAAATTTATTGAGTATAAAGGCTAGAATATCTAACCCACCTGTTGAGCCGCCACCAATAAAAGTAATGCCGCAGCCAATACCAGTAAAAGCGCCGCCTATTAAGCCGCAAATCAACAATCTACCAATCTCTAAATTCTCTAATCCGACTAATTCTAAAACGCCACTAGTTGTAGAAATAGTAACGCCATCGTTTATTAATAAAGAAACAATATAATCACCGATACCAGTTCTTAAAATTAAAGACATAAATAATGGGTAAAATATTGAAGAAATTAATGTTTTTAAAGAAAATTTAAATCCTAAAAATATCAACCCAATTATAAAAAGACCCCAAGTGAAAATCATGATAATAATATCAATATCAATTGGAATAAATTTAACTAAAATAATTCCCAATCCAGATAGTCCGCCACTAATTATATTAAAAGGAACTAAAAAAATTGATGCGCCAAAAGCAACGATAAAAGTTCCTATTAAGACTAAGATTATCTTAACTGTCTGTCTCCTAATCATTGCAAAATTCACATAAATTTTTTTCATTTTTCACTCCCTTTTCTAAATATGCATAAATAAATCCATCAATTTCGCCATCCATAACTTTTTCAATTTGAACTTCTTCATAATTAGTTCGATTGTCTTTTACTAAAGTGTATGGGCAAAAAACATATGATCTTATTTGAGAACCCCACTCTATATTTTTTTGTTCACCTATAATACCATTTAGTTTTTCTTTCTTACGTTGTTGTTCTAGCTCATAAAGCTTATTCTTTAGCATGCTCATCGCTAATTCTCTATTTTTAAGTTGAGTACGCTCAATTTGGCAAGAAACAACTATGTTTGTAGGTAAGTGGGTTATCCTAACAGCAGTTTCAACTTTATTAACATTTTGACCGCCAGCACCACTGCTTCTATAGGTGTCTATCTTTAAGTCCAAAGGATTAATCTCTACATTTATTGTATCATCAAATTGTGGAACAACATTAACGCTTGCAAAAGAAGTGTGTCTTCTTTTATTAGAATCAAAAGGAGAAATCCTAACAAGACGGTGCACACCTTTTTCACCTTTTAATAATCCATAAGCATTTTTACCCTCAATTAAAAGAGTGACTGATTTCAAGCCAACTTCATCTCCAGGTAAATAATCTAAAACTTTAAATTTAAAATGTTTTCTTTCGGCAAAACGTTCATACATCCTTAATAGCATCTCGCTCCAATCGCAAGATTCCGTTCCCCCGGCTCCAGGATGAATTTCAAGCAAACAATTTAAATGATCATATTCCTCGGAAAATAATACGCTTATGCGCAACTCATCAATCTTGCTAAAAATTTTTTTACATTCCTCTTCTAAAAGTTGAATTAATTCAAGATCGTTAATATTTAAAGTGGCAGAAAAAGTTTTTAAATCATCAATTTGCTTAACTAAGGTATGGAATGTTTCTTTTTTTTCTACTAAATCGTTTTTCTCATCGATTATTTTTTTTGCTAAACGTTGATTAGAATAGAAATCATCTTTTAGAGTTAATGCATCAATTTCATCTATTCTCTTATTAATATTTTCGTTGTCAAAGTGAGCCACCAAGAACCCTAAGTAGCTCTCCCTTTTTAATAATTTCGCTTTTTAAAAATAATAAATCCGTCATGAAAAATTAATTAGTATGAATATCATCGTATTCGTGTTCATCAGCAGCTTTCTTTTCGGAATCAATATCAGAAATATTTAAAGAAGCTACTTTTTCTTTATTTTCAGTTTTTTCTACATTTATATCCGCATTTATTTCATTCTCAGGCTTAACATTTGAACTTAAATTAATAGGTTCATCATCCTTTCCTTCACCTTGATCAAGATTGTCTTTACTATTATCAACATCAGGTTTAAGTTCTAAAACTGGTTTACTTGCCGCAACGCGTCTACGAGCTTTCGCTAAACGTTCTCTTCTTTCCTTAATGAGTTCTTGTGGTGTTTTATTATTTACCTTTTTAACTTCAGCAACTCTTTCACCTGTTTCATCAGCCGATCCATTAGTCAAGTTAACGTCAGGTCTTGTGCTATCAGGTTTTATTAGATTAGTAGAAACACCGATAGCTTCCTTTGAAATATTTACATTTCCAGAAATGCTGACTTTTTCAGCATTAATTGCAGCTTGTTTATCTAACTCAGTATTAAATTCTTGTTTAACTTCTTCTTTTTTAGGAATTCTCATGTTCAATAAATTTAAGACAACTTCTAGAGAAATTACTTCAAGCATCTCTCTAAATAAGGCCCAACCTTCATTAACATAATCTTGCAATGGGTTAGTTTGCGCATAACTTCTTAAAGAAACAGATTCTCTAAATCTAGTCATATTATCTATTTGTTGTGTCCAGTTACGATCAATAACTCTTAAAGTAATTCGTCTTTCTAAATCCTCAACAGCTTCAGGATTGTCCCACTCTTTTTTCTTTAAATTATAAGAATCTAATAAAAGATCAGTTATGTCCTCACCAGCATCTGTAGGATTGGTTTCGTCCCATAACTGTGGCTTGATTATACCTTCAGCCAAAAATCTAGGAGTAACAATTCTCTCTAATAATGCTCCATCAATTCCGCCATTTTTATCATCTTTATTAATAGCTCTTTTTGCTAAAGCTTGACCGCAATCTTTAAATTGCTCTAATAAAAGATCGTTTATATTTTTAGCAAATAAAATTTGATCACGTTTAGCATACATAATATGTCTTTGTTTGCTTAAAACGTCATCATAATCAAGTAATGTTTTACGAACATCGAAATTTTGGCCTTCAATTCTTTTTTGCGCACTAGTAATGGCATTTGTCATCATTCTCATATCGATTGCTTCATCTCCATAAGAGGAGAAAATAGCTCTAAGTCTATCAGAAGCAAAACGAACCATTAATTCATCGTCTAAAGAAACGAAAAATCTAGAAGTACCAGGGTCGCCTTGACGTCCACTACGACCTCTTAATTGGTTATCAATTCTTCTTGATTCATGTCTTTCAAAACCAAATACATATAATCCGCCTAAAGCTCTAGTTTCATCAGTCAACTTAATATCAGTACCTCTACCTGCCATATTAGTAGCAAGAGTAATTTGATTTTTTTGACCTGCTTTAGCTACAATTTCTGCTTCGCGGGCGTGATTTTTAGCGTTAATCATTTCATATTTCAAGCCAGCCTTATCCAATTCACGGGCAATTTCTTCTGAAGCTTCGACCGATGGAGTGCCAATTAAAATTGGTTGGCCAGTTGAATGGACTTTTTTAACTTCACTAATTAAAGCTTTTGTTTTCGCTTGTTTATTTGCAAAAACTAAGTCATTTAAGTCTTTTCTAATTACAGGTTTATTTGTTGGAACACAAACAACTCGCATATTATAGATTTTATTGAATTCTTCTTCTTCAGTTTTTGCAGTACCAGTCATACCAGATAACTTTTTAAACAATCTAAAGAAATTTTGATAAGTGATTGTTGCCAAAGTAACCGTTTCTTCTTTAATTTCTACATTTTCTTTTGCTTGAATAGCTTGATGTAACCCATCACTATATTCTCTACCTTTTAAAACACGTCCAGTAAATTGATCGATAAGTTGAATCTCATTATTTTCATCAACAAGATATTCAACATCTCTACTCATGATATAATTAGCTTTCAAAGCTTGGTGAATTCTATGTACTAATTCTTGATATTGAGGGGCATATAAATTTCTAATACCGAACATTCTTTCGGCTTTATCAACGCCCTTA
Source organism: uncultured bacterium (assembly GCA_949290725.1). Taxonomy (GTDB): domain Bacteria; phylum Bacillota_I; class Bacilli_A; order RFN20; family CAG-826; genus Onthovivens. Next base: position 14,429 of record CASEST010000033.1, on the reverse strand, counting down.
TCAGTTAAATTTACCGATTTAGTTTTAACATCAATCTCAAAATCGCCATCTGGTACATAATCAGGATGTTTTCTTTTATAATCTTCATCTACTTGTGTAGATTTTTTTAACATTTTAACAAATCTATCAGCGACTTGATAAGCTGAAGCGCTAGCTTTTGAGCCGCCTGAAATAATTAAAGGAGTACGTGATTCATCAATCAAAACAGAGTCTGCTTCATCGACGATAACATAATTGAGTCCTCTCAAAACTCTTTGCCCTGCAGTAGGAGCCATATTATCACGTAGATAGTCAAAACCTAATTCAGAGTTAATTGTATAAGTAACATCACAAGCATGAGCAGCCTTCTTCTCAGGATTAGTTAAAGCGTGAAGATTAACACCAGTTGTTAAACCAAGCCAGCGATAAATCTGACCCATTTCTTGAGCATCTCTTTGAGCAAGATATTCATTAACAGTAACAATATGAACGCCTTTTCCCTCTAATGCATTCAAATAAGTAGGCATTGTTTCAGTTAAAGTTTTTCCTTCACCAGTCTTCATTTCAGCGATTTCACCATCATGGAGAATTAAACCGCCAATAATTTGAACTTCAAAAGGATACATTCCTAAAACTCTTTTTGCCGCTTCTCTACAAACAGCAAAAGCTTCAAACTTTATATCTTCCAAAGTTTGACCATTGGCTAGCCTTTCTTTAAATTCAACTGTTTTATGTTTCAATTGCTCATCAGTTAAAGCAGCCATTTCATCGGCAAAACTTTCTACTTTTTTTGCTTGCTTTCTATATTTTTTTAAAATTCTTTGATCAACTCTGAAAATTTTATCTACAATAGTACTCATTTCTTTTTTCCTTATAAAAATCTTTTAAATAATATCATTATTTCTAAACAATAGCAAACCGACATAGGAAATGCTATTTAATATAATTAAATAGAGCCTATTTTAAAATAAAGTCTTGTTTTTCTAGCTTAGATAATTCTTCTTTGCTGAATTCTCTTTTAGCAATGACCAGAATCTCAATTTTCTTCGGTTGAAATGGCTTTATTAATTTAACCATAGATTTCAAAGAAGCTCCAGTAGTACATATATCATCAACGATTAAAATATTTTTATTTTTAATTTCTGATAGATTATTAACTTTGAATAAATCTTTAACTTTTTGACGTTCAAAATAATTTTTATCACTTTGTTTTTCATTTTTTATCTTCACTATAGAGTCCTTTAAAATTGTCAAATTTAAACCTTTAAATATCTCTATTACATGATTGAAACCTCGATTAATATCGCTTTCTTTAGATGATGGGATCGGAATAATTATAAAGGATTTATATCTAACCTTAATTTCGTTAATAAAGGGGGAGATAAAAACATCCTTCAATTCATAATCTCCACAACCTTTAAAAACAAAAATAAGTTTTTTAATTTCTTCATTATATGTATAAATAGCTAATGCTTTAATTCCATTGATTGAAAATTTTTTAAATACCGGATTTAAATTTTTTAAACATTTAGAACAAATATAAGGAGATGAAAAAACATTATGAAATGTATCAACCTTAATATCTTTAAAACATATTTTACAGGTCTTTGTTGTATTTCTCGATAGTCTTAATAGATTCAACCATCGACTTACTTTTTTTGTTTGCAACATAAATAATTTCTCCTTTTGGGCAATCTTTAACTCTTCCAACACGGCCACTAATTTGAATTAAAGCTTCTTTTGTATAAAGATCGTGATCGCTATTGAAAATAATCACTTGAAGATCTTTTAAAGTAACACCTCTTTCTAGGACGCTTGTCGTAATTAAATACTTGAATTTTCCTTGTCGAAATAATTGAATAATCTCGTTTCGTTCATTCCTTTTTGAATGAACATAACTTCCATTTTTTAAAAAGATAGAAATCATTTTATAAAGTGAATCGCACATCCTAATTGTCGGAACAAAAACTAAAACTGGCTTTTCGTTTCTAAGAAATGAAGTTAATTTATCAATCAAATAAGTATATTTAAAAAGGGAATATAATATTTTAATTTTTGGAACCGGCAAAGGATGATGATGATAGCGATGAAATAGAGTTAAAAATTGACAATTATTATCATTTTTAAACTCACTAATTGTTTTATCTGATGGTGTCGCTGACATCATTATAAAATTACCTTTTAAACTTCTTTTAAAAATATTTATTAATACTGGATTATCCTTATATGGAAAGGCATCTATCTCATCTAAAATCAATAAATCAAAATATTTATCATATCGAAATAATTGATGTGTAGTTAAAACTATTATATCTGCATAAAGTTCATCATGATGCCCACCATATAAGGCAATTACTTTAAACTCTTTAAAAGTCTTAGCTAAGCGTTCCTTTAACTCTACCACTACATCTTTACGAGGAATTGCAAAACCAACTTTTAAATGTTTTTTAATTGAATATTCAATTACTTTGAAAACAAGCTCTGTTTTCCCTGCCCCACAAACCGCATAAATAAGGGTGTTTTTCTTATTTTTAAATCCTTCCAAAACCTTTGTTGAAATTTCTATTTGTTCATTACTAAGCTTATAGTCTATCTTTAATTCATAATGGGTCGTATCAAGATAGTTTCGGCCTAAACTATCGTCTGCCACTTCCCCTTGAAAAGATATACAACGTCGACAATAAATTTTCCCATTTTTTATTCCTAAATATTTTGGATCAGAATTTTGGCAAATAGGGCAAATAAAATTTATCTTTTATCACCTCCTTCACTATACAAGAACGCAAAATATTTATTTTTTATACCTATGAATTTTATTTTCAAAATAAAAAATAGGCAAAATGCCTATTTTATCGAATAATTTTCAACTATTATTTTTCAAATTTTTTAATAAAATCCACTCTTTTTTGATGACGACCGCCTTCAAATTTTGAATTCAAGAAAATTTCTACTCTTCTTTTAACATCTTGATAATCCATGAATTTAGCTCCAAAGGCTATTACATTAGCATCATTATGTTCTTTAGCTAAATGAGCTACTTCATCATTATATAAAATCGCACATCTTATGCCTTTTACTTTATTAGCCATAATAGAAACACCTTCTCCGCTAGAACAAATTAAAATCCCGTAATCTACTTCTCCACTAGATACTTTTAAAGCCACATTTAAAGCATATTCTGCGTAATTACAGCTTTCTAATGAAAAAGTTCCGCAATCAATTAATTCAATATTCTCTTTAGATAAGTCATCAATTAATCTAGTCTTATATTCAAAACCACCGTGGTCTGATCCAATCGCTATTTTCATTTAATCTCCTTTAATATATCTTCTAATTTAATATTTCCTTCACGTAGCATAATTATCTCATCATTTTCGATCTTTATAACAGTCGAAGGAACATTAGATTTAGATTCGCCCCTAACAATCGCTTTTATATTTTCTTTAAAATAATTATATACTTCTTTATCGTTTTTAGCAGGAGTTAAATTCGCTGGATTAGCACTTGGAACCAATAGTGGCATATTTAATTTTTTAATGACTTCCAAAATGAATTCACAATCAGGAATTCTTATTCCAACAAACCCAGTATTTAAATCCAAGTAAGAAGGAACATTTTTCTTAGTTTTTAAAATTATTGTTAATGGTCCAGGTGTAAATTTTTTGATTATTTTTTTTGAAATAGAAGAGATTTCCAAAATATCTTCTACTTGTTTTATTGAAGAAATCATCAACGTAAAAGGCTTATTGGGATCTCTTTCTTTTACTCTAACCAATTCATCAAAATATTCTTTTTTATTTGCTAAAACACCTAATCCATATACAGTTTCAGTTGGAAAAGCGATAATATTTCCTTCTTTTAAAAGTTCAACTGCTTCATCGACATTATTTAAATTTAAATATATCATTCTTCAATAACTACTCCACCAAAAATAAATAAAAATCTTGTTTTGCCATAAAAATCTTTATGAAAAGAATATGCAGTATGGTCTCGATCAAAATATTTATCAATTAAATCAATTAATTTATCTTCTTGATCATAATTAATTTCAAAAGCCATCATAAAATGCTCATTCATTATACTTTTATAATTTTTGAAGTAATATTCATAAAATTCATAACCATTCTCACAATAAATTGCATCTATTGGTTCATACTTTTTAACATTATCATCAATTTCATCATAATGTTCTACATAAGGCGGATTTGAAATCAAAATATCCATTTTTAAACCGCTATTTATAATTGGATTAAATTTGTTTCCAATATAAAAAGTAACATCTAGTCCTAATTTCTTAGCATTTTCCTTAGCCAAATCAATAGCTTCTTTAGAAATGTCGCTAGCAAACACATTGGCTTCTTTAAAATATTTTTTCATCGCCAATGCAATGCATCCGCTTCCTGTGCAACAATCAAAAATGTTTCTACGTGGAACATTAAATTTATGAATGTAATCAACAGTTTTCGTTACAAGTTCTTCTGTTTCAGGTCGTGGAATTAAAGTAAATTTATCAACTTTAATTGTCAAATCAATAAAGTTAGTTTTACCAATAGCGTAAGCAAGAGGATAGCCAAAATTTACACGTGAAAATAATTCGTTATATTTATCAATATCTTTTATTTCTTTATCAAAATTTAAAATCAATTCACTAAAAGAATTAAAGCCATTAACTTCCATTAATAAAGCATTAATCACTGTTGAATTAATATAATCCTTATTACCTTCGTTCCTAGAAAGGAAATAAACTTGTCGATTAGTCAATTTTGTTTCCTTTAATAAGTTGTTCTTGTTCATAATTCATCAAAGCTTCAATAATAGAATCAAGTTCCCCTTCCATAACGCGATCCAATTGTTGAATCGTAAAACCAATACGATGATCAGTAACTCTATTTTGTGGATAGTTATAAGTTCTAATTTTTTCATTACGGTCTCCACTTCCTATTTTGGATCTAAAAGAAGCCTCTTTAGCTTCTTTTTTCTCTTCTTCAAGTTGAGCTAATTTTGAAGCAAGCATCTGCATACAGATTTCATGATTTTGTATTTGAGATTTTTCCGTTTGACAAGAAACTACTATCCCAGTAGGAATATGAGTAATTCTAACAGCAGATTCTGTTTTATTAACATTTTGTCCACCAGCACCTTGAGATCTGTATCGGTCTACTCTTAAATCTTCAGTTCTAATTTTTACCTCATCAACTTCAACTTGAGGCATGACAACAACAGTTGCGGTTGAAGTATGAATTCTACCATTCGCTTCAGTTTTAGGAACTCTTTGAACGCGATGAACTCCACTTTCATATTTCAAATGTGAATAAGCATTATCTCCACTAACTACAAAAGAAATATAAGAATATCCACCAACTCCACAAGCGTTTTCGTCAAGAATTTTTACTTTATAACCTTCTTTTTCGCAATATCTAATATACATTCTAAAAAGGTCTCCAGCAAAAATATTAGCTTCATCGCCTCCTACAGCACCTTTAATTTCAAAAATAATATCCTTCCCATCATTAGGATCTTTTGGAATGAGTAAAATTCGAAGTTCTTCGATTATTTGCTCCATTTTATCTTCATTTTCTTTAATTTCTTCCTTACCCATAGCTGCAATTTCTGAATCACTATCATTCGCCATTACTAGGGCATCATTTTTATCGCTTTCACATTTTAAATACTCATGAAACTTTAAAACAACAGGCTCAAGATTAGATCTTTCCTTATTTAAACTTTTAAAAAGTTTCATATCCCTTGCAGTATCTTCTTTTAATAATAAGTCATCAACTTCTTTTAATCTCGCTTCGCTTGTTTTCAATCTCTCTAACATATTTTTATCCATCATATTAATTACCTCCATCAAAAAATAAAAATTAAAAATAAAACTTTATATTCTTTTTAAAGTTGTAACAAACATTGATAGATATTTAAGGTCTATAATATAAAAATTCATCGATTAATTATATAAAAATAAAGATATTAAATAAATATTTAATATCTAATTTTAAATAATATTAAATAATAGTTAGTTTTAATATATAATTTTAAAAGGAGAATTTATGTCATATCTAGCACTATATCGAAAATATCGTTCAACCAATTTTGAAGAGGTTTATGGTCAAAAGACCATCATTCAAACTTTAAAAAATGCTTTAAAAGAGAACAAAATCGCCCACGCCTATCTTTTTTCTGGGCCACGAGGCACTGGAAAAACATCTATTGCTCGTTTATTCGCAAAAGCTTTAAACTGCGAAGAGAATATTGGCGAAATATGCAATAGTTGTTCAAATTGTATAGAAATTAGTGAGGGAAGTTCTCCTGACGTAATCGAAATCGATGCAGCTAGCAACAGTGGTGTTGATGAGGTAAGAAATTTAATTGACAAAGTAAAATATGCTCCTACTAAATCACGTTATAAAGTTTATATCATCGACGAAGTTCATATGATGAGCAATAGCGCTTTTAATGCTTTATTAAAAACTTTAGAAGAGCCACCATCTTATGTCGTTTTCATTCTTTGTACTACTGAATTATATAAAGTGCTTCCAACGATTGTTTCTCGTTGTCAAAGATATGAATTTAAAAAATTAAGCGATGAGGAACTAACCTCCTTGTTAAAAAATGTTTTAAGTAAGGAAAATATAAATTATGAAGAAGAGGCGATTAGTGAAATCGTTGAATTATCTAATGGTGGGGCTAGAGACGCTTTATCTATCTTAGATCAAACAATTTCTTTTAGCGGCACTTCCCTTCATGCAAAGGATATTGAATCATTATTTGGTTTAACTACAAAAAAAGAAAAAATTACTCTTTTGGAGTTTATTAAAAATAAGGATTCTAAAGGTTTATTGAAACTTTACGATACACTAATTAACCGAAATATTGATTTAGTCCGATTCACCAATGAGTTATTATCATTACTAAAAGATGCTTTAATTGCTAAAAAATTAAATAATGATAAAAATATTTATCTTTCTTTAATAAATAAATATTTTAATGAGGAAGAAGAAAATAACATGATTCAAATTCTTTTAGATTTATTAAAAGAATTTAGAATTAGCAATAACCCTTCACTACTTTTTGAATTGTCTTTATTAAAAATAATTGAAGAAAATGATTTAACTAGCAAACGAAAAGAGGCGCCTCAAGAAAAAATAATTATCAAAGAAATCACTAAAGAAGTTCCGGTAGTTAAAGAAATAATTAAGGAAAAAGAGAATAGCGAAGTAACAACTTCTTCAATTATTAATGATATTTCTAAATTATCGCCACTATTCAAAGAAGAAAAGAAATCGGTATTAAGTAAATCGAATATAGTTAAAGATGGCGAGACAAACAAGTTAAATACTGAAAATTTAATTAAATTAACAGTAATTTCTAATAAAGAAGCTAAAAGAGAACTAATGGGCAGATGGAAAATCCTTCAAGCATTTATCAAAGATGAAGAATTAGGAGATTTTGCCTCCTTACTTTTAGAAGGAACCCCTTATTTATTAACTGATAAAATATTAATTCTTTCTTATAATTATTCAGCTAAAGCTAAGTTAATTAATATAAAAGCCAATCAAGAAAAATTAGCTGAGTGTTTAGAAAAAATATCTGGTAAAATCTTATCAGTTTATGCCTTAGATAGAATTGAATCGACTAATTTAGTTACAACCTATCGAAATCTAGAAGAAATTAAAAAGCTCCCAAAGAGCAAAGATATTGATTCTGATGAAATTAAATTTGAATAAAGGAGAATTATTACTATGAACATGCAACAAATGCTTCAAAATGTCAAAAAAATGCAAAGAGAATATGAAAAAGCACATAAAGTCTTAGAAGAGACTGTTTTCGAAGGATCAGCCAACGGTCTTGTTAAAGTATTTTTAAAAGGTGATTTCACTTTAGACCACGTAGTTTTCTGTGATGACTCAGCTTTAGAAAAAGACAATAAAGAACTATTAGAAGAGGCTATTGTTTTAGCTTATAAAGATTGCAAAAGCCAAATCGACGCTAAAGAAGAAGAATTAATGGAGAAATTCCAAAAGCAACCTGGAGGAATGTTCTTTTAATGAAAGAGCTTCTTTCAATTATAAATTTAACTGAATCCTTTAAATCTTTCCCTTCCATTGGTGAAAAATCTGCTGAAAGAATGGCTTACTATCTTTTAGATATGGATCAAGAAAAGGTAAATTTTTTAATCAAATCAATTGAAGAAGCTCGCACTAAAGTTCATCAATGCTCTAATTGTGGGGCATTAATTGATACCTCAACTTGTCCATTTTGTGAAAGCGAAAGAAAGCATGACACTTGTATTGTCGTCGCTTACCCTAAAGATATTTTAACCTTTGAAAAACTAGATACATTTAAAGGCGTATATCATGTTTTAAATGGTGAAATTTCTTCTATTAAAGGTAAATCAATTAAAGATTTAAGAGTTGATGAATTAAAAGAAAGAATAAAAAAAGAACACATTAAAGAATTAATTATCGCAACTAATCCAACAATTGAAGGAGAAACCACCGCTTTATTTTTAGCTAAAGTGTTAGAAAACGAAGATATTAAAGTTACCCGTTTAGCTCATGGTGTTCCGATGGGAGGAAATATTGAATATAGCGATAACTTAACAATTTTAAAAGCCTTAGAAAATCGTACTGACTTAAAATAATTATGAAAAACTTATTTATTACTTTTGAAGGAAGCGATGGTTGTGGAAAAAGTACTATCGCAAAGATGATTTTTGATAAACTAACTGAGGAAGGAATTTCTTCCATTTTAACAAGGGAACCAGGTGGTGTAAAAATAGCCGAAGATATTAGAAAAATACTCTTATCTAAAGAAAATACTTCGCTAGATGATCGAACTGAGGCTTTGTTATTCGCTGCAAGTCGTCGTCAACATTTAATTGAGAAAATCTTACCTGCTTTAAATGAAGGAAAAATCGTCTTATGCGATCGCTATCTAGATTCATCTTTAGCTTATCAAGGAGAAGGAAAACATTTAGGTGTCGACAACGTTCTAAGCATCAATCTTTTTGCGATAGAAAATCATTTGCCAGATTTAACACTTCTATTTGATATTGATCCAAAATTAGGGCTGGAGAGAATTAATATAAATAAAAACCGTGAAGTAAATCGATTGGATTTAGAAAGTTTAAAATTTTATGAAACAGTTAGAAATGCTTATCTAACTTTAGCTAATAAATATAAAGATCGTTATATTATTATCGATGCTTCAAAATCACTTGAAGAAGTTTTTATGGAAACTTATAAAAAAATAATAGAGAAAATAAATTAGCAAATGAATATTAAAGAATACTTAAAAAAATATCAACCAATTCCTTATAATTTATTTTATAACGCTTTAAAAAATAACACTTTTTTTCACGGATATTTACTAAGTGCTCCTAAAGGCAGTAATCTCGAATCTATAGCAAGATTTTTAGCCAAATCTTTAATTTGCAATCAAGATATTTATGCTTGCGGAAAATGTAATAATTGTCAAAGGGTTGATTCAGGTAACTATGGAGATTTATTAGTTTTTGATGCGAAAAACAATAATATAAAATTAGAAGATGTCCGCTATAAAATCGAAGATTTATTTACAAAAACAGCAAGTGAAAAAAGAGGAATTAAAGTTTACATCATTTTAAATATCGAATATTTAACGGCAAAAGCTTCAAATATGCTTTTAAAATTTTTAGAGGAACCTCCTAAAAACACTTATGCAATTTTTACCAGTGAAAATGAAACTAGAATTTTAGAAACGATAAAGTCTCGTTTAGAAATTGTCCGTTTTGCTCGTTTAAATAAAGAGATATTTATTAATCGAGCTAAAGAGGAAAATATCGAATTAAATGATATCTATCTATTAGCTTATTTATATAATAACTATGACGACATTATCTTAAATTTAAAAAATGAAGATTTTTTACTCGCTAAATCTCTTTTATTAGAATATTTTAGAAGATTGAATAATAAAGAAAGCGCTAGGTTTTATGTTGAAAAAGAAATTCTTAGTCAAATAACAACTAAATCAAAAGCTTATTGTTTTTATGATTTACTAGTTGCCTTTTTAACTGAAGCCTTAAAAAGAAAAAATCATCAACTAATCTTCTTTAAATATTATGAAGGAATAGTCGATATAATTTATAAAAATATATCTAATTTAGATCAAGCAATCAGAACAATTTTGCAAGACGAACATCAAATCTCTTATAATTTGAATCTATCACTTCTATTACTACACTCATTAAATGGGATTCTACATTAATTAATATTAAATTTTTATTATAAAAAATAACGATAATTATCGATATTTTTTTATTTAATTAAAATTAATATCAAATATTACTTGCCAAAATTTTAATATTATCTTAATATTAAATTAATAAAAGAGTTAGAAATCAAAACAAACTTATTTCTAAACCTTGGGAAAGATAGCTTCCAAAAAAGAAAGATAATAATAAAGGGTGTAAAACCTATTGAAAATTTGGAGGAAGTTATAATTAATTAAACAATTAAATCGAGTACCAAAATAAAGATATAAAAGAAGAAATAAGTAACTAAGAGAAAAGAAACTTAAAACGCTTCGACTAAATCTAACGGTAAAATAGTTTTGATAAATCTAACTCTTTTAATTTGTATCAATAAATTGATAGGCGAGACGACTCTCGCCATTTTTTAAATATATAATCCCACAATATTTAAAATGATATTTTTCTAATATTTTTTGCATTATTAGATTATCTTGATGCGTATCTATTCGAATATTATCTATTTTTGATTTAGCGAAATTAAAAACATAATCAAAAACATTATTTATTTTTCTTCCACTGGCCAATGAATGAATTACCCCATAGCTTTCTTCATTTAGCCATTTTCCATTTTCAATATAATTATATGTCTCATCATTTCCAATTATAAAAGCAAAAGAAAATAATAGATTTTCTTCATCATTTTTAACATAGCCGACATAAAACTGATTATTTTTTATATATTCTTTTATTAATGAAACTTCTGGTGAATTATTTTTCCATTGATTAGGATTATTTGTATCTTTCATGAATTGGCGAGCAATTTCATAAATTAATAAAATATTATCTAAATCTGAAAATTTTGCTTTTCTTATTAAAACATTGTTATTCATTTCTTTTTTTAACTGAGTCGTTAAGTTCTTTGACTTCTTTTTTAATTTTTTCTAATTCATTTAAATCATCTTTATGAGAAATAGCTTGATCAATTAAATCCGCTACCTTAACAAAATCAGCTTCTTTATAACCTTTAGTAGTCATGGCTGGCGAACCTAAACGAATTCCACTCGTAAGCATTGGCTTCTCCTTATCCCCTGGGATAGAATTTTTATTAACTGTGATATTAACTTTTGATAATAAGTCCTCAACTTCTTTCCCGGTAATACCTTTACTTTCTTTAACATCTAATAATAAAAGGTGATTATCTGTTCCATTTGAAATTACTTTATAACCTAATTTTAAAAATTCATTACTCATAGCTTTAGCATTTAAAATAACTTGATGAATATATTCTTTATATGATGGCTCTAAATCCTCTTTAAAAGCCACTGCTTTAGCAGCAATAACATGTTCAAGCGGACCGCCTTGAACTCCAGGAAATAAAGTTTTATCAACCTTTTTAGCGATTTCTTCATTATTCGTCATAATGATACCACCACGTGGACCACGTAATGTTTTATGAGTTGTAGAAGTAACTATATCACAATATGGAATAGGGGAATTATGATAATTTGTAGCAACTAATCCAGCGATATGAGCAATATCAGCCATTAAAAAAGCTCCAACTTCATCAGCTATTTCTTTAAATTTCTTAAAATCAATTTCACGAGGATAAGCGCTTGCCCCACAAATAATTAATTTAGGTTTAACCTCTTTAGCAATTCTTAAAACATCATTATAATCAATCATTCCAGTTTCAATATTAACTCCATAACTAAAAGATTGATAATCTTGACCAGAAAAAGATAATTTATAACCATGGGTTAGATGGCCACCAGCATCTAATGCCATTCCTAATACTTTATCATTATGATTAATTAAACTTCTAATTGCAGCCATATTTGCTTGAGAACCACTATGTGGCTGAACATTTACATATTTAACATTAAATAGTTTCTTTAATCTTTCTCTTGCTAAATCTTCAATTAAATCAATAAATTCACAACCACCATAATATCTTTTATTTGGATACCCTTCGGCATACTTATTAGTTAAAATTGAGCCTTGTGCTTCTAATACAGCTTTTGAAACAAAATTTTCACTTGCGATTAATTCAATATTTTCATTCTGACGTTCTTCTTCTTTTTTAATTAAATTATAAATTTCAAAATCTTCATTTTTTAAAAAATCCATTATCATGACCTCACTTGTTTGCTTTAACTATTTTATAATTAGATAAAAAATATAACAATATTTATCAATAAAAACTAGCTATAAATTTTCACGTGGAAATATTTGAATAAATAAATTGAATTATCTTCTATAAAATAATAATATATTTTATAGAAAATTTAGGTAATTATATGAAATATTATGTTAGTGTAAAATTTGCCAATACCAATAGATCTTATTATTTTGGAACCGACGATGAAACAATAAAAGTCGGAGACTTTGTTGTTGTCGAAACCATCATTGGTAAAGAGATGGCCACTGTTATTAGTGATTTGGAACTTTTAGAGAAATTAAAGTTCGGTTTAGAGATTAAACCTTTATTAAGAAAGGCGACTATTGAGGATGTTCGCCAATTTAATTTGTCAGCTCAAAGCGCAATAAGCGCTTCTAAAATTTTTGAAAAATATGTTAACAAGCATAAATTAAATATGAATTTAATTAATTCGCAATATACCTTAGACAAATCAAAAATCCTATTTATCTATGTTAGTGATGAAAGAGTTGATTTTAGAGAATTATTGAAAGATTTAGCCAACGAACTTCATTGTCGAATTGAATTAAAACAAATCAATGCTCGAGAAAGAGCCCAAATGGTTGGAGGAATAGGAACTTGTGGCCTTCCATTATGTTGCACAACTTTTTTAAATCAATTTGATGGGGTGTCACTAAATCGTGCTAAAAATCAAATGTTATCAATAAATATCCCAAAATTAAGCGGGCAATGCGGAAAACTAATGTGCTGTTTAAAATTTGAAGATGATTTATATTCTGAAGAGAGAAAGAAATATCCTCCTATCGGAACAAAAATAACAATTGATAATAAAGAATATAAGATCAGTTCCTATAACATTCTAACGAAAATAATTCGTTTAGACGCAAATGATGATGCCTTATTTTTAACTTTGGATGAGATAAAAAAATATTTGAATAGGGATAAAAATGGAAAATAAAAAAGGTATTTTATATTTAATTCCTTCTCCAATCGGTAATTTAAAGGAATTTTCGCCACGTCAAATTGAAACATTAAATAGCGTTGACTATGTCTTTTGCGAAGATACTCGTAATACCCTTAAACTTCTTACACTTTTTAATATTAAAAAGAATTTAATCTCTTGTCATGAACATAATGAAAAAGAGATGTCAAAAAAAGCAATTGATCTATTAAATAATAATAAAAATATCGCTTATTTATCTGATGCTGGTTATCCAGGAATCTCTGATCCAGGAGAAATATTGGTTAAGGAATGTGTCAAAAATAAAATCAAAATTGTTCCTTTATCCGGATCAACCGCCTCATTAAATGCTCTTGTAGCCTCAGCTTTATCAACATCTCACTTCCTTTTTTATGGGTTTTTGCCTTCTAAAACAAGTGAAAAAGAAAAAGAAATTAATAATTTAAAATATTTTCCATATACCATTATTTTTTACGAAGCTCCTCATCGAATAAATGAAACAATTAATTTATTATATTCTATTCTTGGAGATAGAAAATTAACTATAGCTAGAGAAATCAGCAAGATCCATGAAGAATTTATTTATTCTTCTTTAAAAGAGGAATCTCAAAATAATAAAGAATATAAAGGTGAGTTGGTATTAATTTTAGAAGGAAATTTAAATGATGATCAAAAAATGAAAGATGAAGAAATAATAGAAAAATATAATGAATTAATTAAATTAAATATAAATAAAAAAGATATTATTCTAATTTTAACTAATTTATATAAACTTAATAAAAATTATTTAAAAAAATGCTTGAAATATTTTAATAAAATAGGATTCATTAACTTTTAGGAGGTAAAATATATGGGATTTACTAATTTACAATTTTGGTTATTAGTTCTCTCAACTATATCTATAATTTTTATGATGTTATATGTAAAAAGAAGAAACAAAAAAGACCAAATAAATACAGCTTTTCTGTGTCTTCTTGCCTGTGTATTCATCATATCTTTTGGAGTAATTTTGCAATCTATTGGTTATTATTACTTCTATATTAATCATTTCTGTTTTGAATATATTATTTATATTGGTACTTGTTTTTTGCCTGTTG